>SHZU01000001.1:300000-518025 GCA_009692115.1 Gemmatimonadota bacterium
CGGCAGGTTCCTCGTGGCCTCCCGCGACCGAACCTGAGACAGGACCGTGTAGCCGTCGACCCCTGGCAGGTTGAGATCGAGGATCACCAGGTCCGGAGCGGCCCGGTCGATCTCAGCGAGGGCCTCAGCGCCGTCCCGGGCTTCGACGATGGTGTAGCCTTGGCGTTCGAGCAGGTCTCGCATCACCCGGCGGAGCTGATCCTCGTCGTCGACCAGCAAGACCACCGACCCTTTCCGGGTCAACTCGAACTTGGCCGTCGGGAGATCGGTGTCGTCGAGCAATTCGAACGCCTGCGAAAACTGATCGGGGCCGGAAGGCGAGAGAATCACCGCTCGAAGGGTCTGAGGGGTGTGCCGGGCTCGAGGCTCGGCCAGCGGCACCGGCGGCCCGGCGGCGAAGTCGTCTCGCGGAGGATCCGTAACCCGGAGAGCCTCCTCCAATGAGGTGTCACCGCTCAACACCTTCGTCATCGCGCTTTCGAACAGCGACCGCATTCCGGCGGTCCGGGCCGCCGTCGCGATCTGATCGGCGGTGGCGCCGGCACTGACCAACCGCTCGATGGTCGGATTCATCACCAGTATCTCGACAATAGCGAACCGGCCGAGATAGCCGGTTTGGGCACATTCGGGACACCCGACCGCCTTGAAGCGGGGCGCGCCGCCTTTAATGTGTTTGACCAGCCGACCGGGGAGCGGATCAGTGTCGGAAATCCTGCAGGCGAGGCAAAGCCGCCGTACCAAGCGCTGCGCCACCACCCCGCGAAGCGCCGCCCCGATCTTGTAGGACTCCATCCCGATGTCGACCAACCGGGTGACGGTGTTCGGCGCATCATTGGTATGCAGGGTCGAGAGGACCAAGTGACCCGTGAGCGACGCCTGGACCGCGATCTGGGCGGTTTCTTGATCGCGGATTTCGCCGATCAGAATCACATCGGGGTCTTGCCGGAGAATCGATCGGAGCGCGGCGGGAAAGGTCATCCCCGTCTTCTCGTTGATTTGGACTTGGACGATCTTCTCGCCAAGCCGGTACTCGACCGGGTCCTCGACCGTGACGATGTTGACGCCCGTGGCCTGGACCGTCCGCAACGCCGCGTAGAGCGTGGTGGTCTTCCCCGAACCGGTCGGCCCGGTCACCAGAAGAATCCCTTCCTTACTGTCGAGCAGCTTCTGGAAGGTGGCCCGCTCGGCGGGGTCGAAGCCGATATTGTCGAGATTGAGGAGCGTGGCCCGGGTATTGAGAATCCGGATGACAACCTTCTCGCCTAACGATGCCGGCAAGGTCGAGACCCGGAGATCGACCGGGTTGCCATTGACCGCCACCCGGCACCGGCCGTCCTGGGGCCGCAGTCGGTCCGCGATATCCATCCCAGACATGATCTTGATCCGGGAGATGAGTGGAATACCGGCGGACCGCGGAATCTTCATCACCTCGCGGAGCACCCCGTCGATCCGATACCGAACCGCGACCCCGCCTTCGCCGGGTTCGATGTGCACGTCGCTGGCCCGGCTGGTGATCCCGTCCGCCAACAGCGTGTCGACCAGCTTGACGATCGGACGGGCGCGGGCTTCATCGGCCCCGCTCGCGGTATCATCGGGCTCGTCCCGAAGCTGGGTGACCTCGTGCGCTTCTTTGAAGCTGTCCAACAGTCGTTCGACCAGATCGTCGGGACGATAGACTTCTTCGAGCTTTTCCAGGATCTTCGTCGGCGAGCAGATCGACAACCGGACTTCGAGTCCGGTGGCAAAGGCCAGCATCTTTTCGGCGTCCATGTCGAATGGATTGGCGGTGGCAAGATCGACCCAACTGTCGGTGGCCCGAAGCGGAATTACGTTGAACCGCCGGGCCAGCTGTTCGGGCACCTGCTCGATGACCCGGCGATCGACCTGATTGAGGTCCGCCACCGGAAGCCGGAACCGGGTCGACACCGCCTGCAGCACGGCATCATCGCCCAGCACCCGCTGATCGAGCAGCTGCTGCCAGAGCGACCCGCCCTCGCCGGCCCGCTTCCGCAAATCGGCCACGACCTCCGGAGTTACCAGAGTGCCTAGGGCCGACACCAACCATTCATCGGGAAAATGGGTCACTGCACTCGCCACTCCAGAGGATCATGCACGGTCAAACCTCCCGAACAATAGAGGGGTAACCCCAATCCCTGCTAGATGATAGACCACCAAGACCGGGTGAAGTCGACCGAAAACGACCAGCCTGACTGGGCCCGAAGACCTCGACCCACCTCCAGCCGGAGGACCCGTTCGAAGGCCTCGAGTGCCACCCCAAGTATTGGCCGGAGGCCCAAAGACCCAACCCAGGGGACCCCGGCCACCGGTCCGCCGGCACTCCCGATAGCGATCATCGGGCCAATCGCCATTCGAGGCGCGGTTCGGCCAAAGGGACCCAGGGGAATCGACGGCCCCGGCACGGCCACCAGCCAGTCCGCCGCGACCAGCACCATCCGGCGCCCCCCGAAGGCCCGGAACGCCTCGCCCGGCAAGGTGCCCGGCCCCCCAAGAACGAACGAACGCCGGCGGGGTAATTTTGGGGTCCCGATTCCGGCCGTGGCCGAGAGACCAAGGGTTCCACCACCCACCCGACTTGCCCACCGGCCGTCGACCGAAACCCGGCCGAAGTCACCCGACCCGAGGCCAACTTCACCTCGGGCCGCCACCGAAAAGCCCAACCCGGCGGCTCCGAATCGGCTGGCCGAGACAGTCAGGTGGCCGAAGCTGTACGCCGGGCCGCCGAGGGCCGGATTGGCCCGATAGGTTCCGCGGGCCGGTCGAGCCACCGCCTCGAGCGAACCGGCCCAATCCCGCCCGATTTCGGCCACCAGGCGGGTCGTCGGCCCGACCTGCCAGGCCGTTTCGATGCCGATCCGGTCCCGGAGCAGGTAGTCTCCCCAGTCCCGCCCCGCCTCCTGAGCCGCCAGGGAATTGACCAAGGTGCTGGCCGCGGGGCTGTCGGCCATATCGACCACCGACCGCTCGGCCGCGACCCGGATCGGGAGGCCGCCGATTGAACGGGCAATCTCGATCCGCCCCGTCACCCGGCCGTCAATCGTGGCCACTCCGCCCATCAGAGCCACCCGGCCCACCGATTCGGTTTGCCAAGCCAGACCGGCCCCGATCCGGAGGCCCTCTACCCGATTAATGCGCAAAATGTCGCTGACCCGGGTCACCGACAGCCGCCAAGCCGGGAGTCCGCTGACCATTCGGCGACCGAGGGCCCGACCGGCCGCGGCCCGGACCTCGCCCAACACCTGCTCCGACCGCCAGCTCGCCGCCGAGTCGACCGGGCGAAGCATCGGACCGGTCCACGGGCCCCCGCCCGGCCTGGTCAACCCGCCGATGGCCGGCCCGGCCCAGGCCACCACCACCGCCGCCGAGTCGTTGAGTTGGACGTCGTCGATCTGCCATCGGCCGCGAATGATGCCCCGCACTGGAAAGTCGACTGCCGCCGACCGGCGCCGGATCTCGATCTCTTGCGCATACGGCAGCCAGTAGCGGCCCTCCACCAGGGAGCGTTCCAGCCGAACGGCAATATCCTCGAGGTCGGCATCCCGATAGGCGGCCGGCGTAAACGACAGACTCGACCGCACCACTTGAGCCCGGGCCAAATCGAGGTCGAGGGTCCCGACCGCCAGCGGTTGGCGGCGGTCTTTGGGGCGGAACTCGAGCGTAGCCACGACCACCCGGCCGGCGGGTCGAGCGATGGCCACCGTGTCGGTGATCCGGTAGTCATAGAGCGCGGATCCGCCCGGCGCAAGCGGATGGACCACGTCCGCCACCTCGTCGCCCTCCCCGATCCGAATCATCGGTCCAAAGTCGTTGGACACGATCCCGAGGTGATCGCGATGATAGGCGAGGTCGACTGGGAAGAACGTCGAGTCCCGCCAAGCCCGAATCACCTGCTTGCTCCGATCCGGCCTTTCCCAATACACTTCCACGTCGAGTTCGTCCGCCTTGAGTACTCTCGGCGGCATCCCGACCACGAACCCGATCTCGGCGAGAAACAACACGACACCATGGGCCCGCGCGCGGTAGGAAATCAGGGTCGAATCGGCGGCCGCCACGGCCCGCTCGGCAATGGCCCGCCGGACCAGGTGCTGGGTGGCCGGGTCGTTCCATTCCTGCGCGGCGGCGGTGCTGACGCCGAGGAGCGCCAGCAGAACAAACCACATCCTCATGATGGGGGAAACATAGTCCGCCAGCTGGCGCTGGCCGCGCTACTGGCGGTTGGGTGCGGAGGGCCCCAGAACGTCCCTCCGGGCGTTTCACCGCGGGATGCGGCGCCCCCGCCCCCCGCGGCGGCCGGAAGCAGCGAGGCGTTCATCCTGGAATCAGGCGGCACCTCCCCGGACGACACCGTCGTCGTCATCCCGCCGCGCCGAGGCCGGATCATCCTGGTCCGGCGCGGGGCACCAGACAACAGCCTGTTCGCCCGGATTGCTATCCCGCCCGACAGCGCCCGCACCGACTCGATCCGGATCACGGTTCGCCCCCGCCCCGGTCTCTACGGCATCGACCTCGAGTCGACCGGACCGCTACCGGCCGGGATGTCGCTCACGGTCAGCTACGCGATCCACTTCATCGCCCCCGCCGGGGCCCGCGACCGGTACGGCAGTGACCTCGGCTTCGAGCGAGCCCTCTATCTCGCGCAGGCAACGGCGGACGGCCGGATCGTGTTCCTCCTGACCAGCCGGCCTGGCTCCGATCTGGTGGCAGCGACGATTCCCGGCCCGGGGCGCTATGTGGTCTCGGCACCCAAGGCCCCCCAATGACCTGGCGGCTCCAGGGCATCGGCCACCCCCAGGAAATCGTGGTCGGGGCCGAGGGCCCGGTCGTCGTGGGCCGCGCACCCGACACCGACCGGGTCATTGCCGATGTGACCGTGTCGCGCCGGCATGCCGAGCTGACCGCCACCCCGTTGGGCGTTGCCATCCGCGATCTGGGGAGTTCGAACGGCACCAGCATCAATGGGACCCGGACGCCGGTTGGCCAGGCGATGTCGGGTGACACGATCGTGTTCGGCAAAGTGGCGTTCCGGCTCCACGCCGACCATGACATACCGGAACCGCCCGCCGATCTTCCGCCCGAGGGAGCGATCGTCCGGAAAGTCACGTTAGGCGCGACCCCCGACACCAATCTCGAGTCCGCCCAACTGGCCCGGATCCTCGACCTCGCTAAACGGCTCTCGGGCGAGATCGATCCCGAACGCCTGACCACGGCCATCGTCGATCTCACCTTCGACTTGTTGCCGGTCGACCGGGTGGCCCTGCTCCTGATCGACGAGGCCTCCGGCGAGTTGATCCCGGCCAATTCCAAAACCCGGCTCGACAACGGCACCGGCACCCGGGTACCCCGATCGATCGCCATGCGGGCGGTGCTGGACCGGGCGCCGATCCTGACCGAAAGCGCGGTCGACGACGAGCGGTTTCGGAGCGGGTCGGTCATGCTGCAGAGCGTCCGGGGCGCGATCTGCACGCCCTTGATGGCCTCGAAGGACCAATGCCTCGGCGTGCTGTACGTCGATACCTTGACGGCCACCCGCCCGTTCCGGGAGGACGAGGCCTCGATGCTGTACGCCTTCGGCGGCCTCGCGGCCGTGAGCTTGAGCAAGCTCGCGTATGCCGAGACGATGCGCCGCGACGCCCAGGTCCGGGCCAACTTCGAGCGGTTTTTTGCGCCCGAAGTGGCGCTCCGGATCGCCAAGGAGAAGGGGGTCATCGGCTTGGCCGGCGAACGCCGGGCGGTGACCGTGCTGTTCAGCGACATCCGCGGCTTCACCGCCATGGCCGAAACGATGGCGCCCGAAACGTTAGGGTCGCTCCTGACGGAGTATTTCAGCGAAATGGTCGATATCGTGTTCGACCATGGCGGAACGCTCGACAAGTTCATCGGCGATGCCATCATGGCCGTGTGGGGAGCCCCCCTCGCCGGCCCCGGCGATGCCGACCGGGCCCTGGAGGCCGCTGTCGCCATGCAGCGACGGATGGGGCAGCTCAACGCCCGGTGGGAAGCCGCGGGACAGGTGCCCTTGTCGATCGGCATCGGGATCAACTACGGCGATGTGTTCGCCGGCTATTTGGGGAGCGAACGCCGGCTCGAGTACAGCGTCATCGGCGATGCCGTGAACGTCGCCTCCCGGCTCTGCGACGACGCCGCCCCCGGCGAAATCCGGCTGGCGGAACCGTTCGTCCAACAGCTCACCACTCGGCCCATCCTGACCCGTCTGCCCGACATCGAACTCAAGCACCGGCAGAACCGGGTGGTGGTGTTCAGCCTGTAAACCGGTACGGCCGGCCGGCCTGCTCCAGCAGGTCGAGCACTTTTCGGACCGGCAACCCCATCACGCTGAAGAAATCGCCCTCGATCCGATCCACCAACGCGGCGCCATACCCCTGAATGCCGTACGCTCCGGCCTTGTCCATCGGTTCGCCGGTGGCCACGTAGGATGCCAGCCACTCGCGAGTGGCCGGCCGGAAATACACCGCCGTGACGTCCGCCGCTTCGTACTCGCGGCCCCGGGCCACCAGACACACCGAGGTGATCACCTCGTGCCGGTTGCCCTGGAGCCGCTCCAGCATCCGGACCGCGTCGGCGGCATCCGCCGGTTTTTCGAGAATGGCCCCGTCGATCACCACGATGGTATCGGCGCCTAACACGAACTCGCCCGGCGCCGCCCGCGCTTTGTCACGGGCCAGGCGGCGCGAATAGGCCGCGGGCGCCTCCTGGGGCAGCGGGATCTCCTGCACGTCGCTGGCCGAGATGATCACCGGGATTCCGAGCATTTCGAGCAACTGTTTCCGGCGGGGTGATTTCGACGCCAGCACGAGCGGCGCCTCAGTCATGGTTCCGTTCCAGCATCAGCGTCACCGGCCCGTCGTTGTGAATCTCCACCTGCATCTCGGCGCCGAATTGTCCGGTGGCCACGGCCACGCCCCGGCTTCGGAGCTCGCCGCAAAAGTACTCGTAAAGCGGGATCGCATGGTCCGGCCTCGAGGCGTCGATGAACGACGGACGCCGCCCCTTGGCCGCGTCGCCATAGAGGGTGAACTGGGACACCACCAGCAGGCCGCCCCCGACCTCCGTCAGGCCGAGGTTCATCTTGCCTTCGCCGTCGGGAAACAACCGAAGCCCGATGATCTTCTCCGCCATCCAGGCCGACTCGGCGGCCGTGTCGGAGTGCGTGAAGCCAACCAAGAGGCAGAACCCCCGGTCGACCGCTCCAACCTCCCGGCCCTCGATCGTCACCCGGGCTCGCGCTACCCGCTGTAGCAGGACCCTCATGACGGGGGTCGGGCCGCCAGGGCCTCGGCCGCCTTGAGCAGCGCCTGCCGGGCCGCCGCGTCGAACACCCGGCCGTTGGCAATGACCACATCGATCTTGGCGACGTTGCCGATCGCGATCAGCGGATTGGCCGACAACAGGACCAGATCGGCCACCCGGCCGGTGCCGACGCTACCTAACGAATCGGCCAGACCGAGGAACCGCGCCGGCTCGATGGTGGCGCTTTGGAGCGCTTGGAGCGGCGTCATCCCGATCGAGACCAACAGGCCAAGCTCGTCGTGGAGGGAGGCCCCGGCAAAGATGAAGGGATTGGCTAGGTCGGTGCCCGCCAGGATCTTGACCCCCCGCCGCTGGAGCAACCGGAGCACCTCGAGTTCCCGGGCATGGAGCACTTTGCGAAGAGCCCAGTCGGCCGGCTTCAGCATGCTGAACCGGAAGTCCTTCTTGGGATCCCAGCCGTCCTTCATGAACGCGGGGATGTACTTGAGCCGCGGATCCGCACCGAGCGTCGGATCGTCGAGGTTGGCAATCGATCGGAGCACCGTGGTCGTCGGGACCATGACCGTCCCGGCGGCTTTGAACGCGTCCGCCACCTGCTCGCAGCGCCTGGCGTCGTAGCTCGCCACCAACGCCTCGACCCGGCCTCGTGAAACTACCCCGGCCGAGTCCCACCCTTTGGCCGATGCGACGGCCCGCCGCGACTGGTCGAGGAACTCATCCTCCCGGGTCGAACAGGCCAGCAGCACCTGGGTCAGGTGCTCGACCGTGCGCTGGCCAAGACTGGCGGCCTCCCGGGCAGACACGAGGTTCGGAATGTGTCCCGCGAACGAAATCCTCGTCTCCTTCGAACGAGCTGCGATGGCCCGGAACGTTTCCGGACTGAGCCGACTGTAGACCTTGACGAACTCGACCCCCGCGGCCTTCAGGGAATCGACGATCCGGCGGCCATCGTCGGCGGTGCTCGCGACGACCGACCCCGGCCAGATCGGAGGCGTCCCGTCAACCAGACTTCCGAACTGACCCACCCGGGGTCCAACCGACTCGCCAGACGCAATCCGTTTCCGCCAGATGTCCACAGCCGTCGTCGTGCTGAACATCTCCCGGACGCCGGTCACACCATGAGCCACCAGGAGCGGCATGAAGTAGGCGCCGAACCACGGTGTTGCGGCGTGGACGTGCATATCCCAAAGGCCTGGGATGAGGAACTTGCCGGTTCCGTCAATGGTCCGGGCCGCCGACTCGACGACCACGCCGCTCGCCGGCCCCATCCGGCTGATTCGGTTGCCGGTGATCACGACCGTCTGCCCCGAGATCAGACGGCCGGTTTCGACGTCGACCACCGATACGTTCCGGATCGCGGTTGTCTGGGCCGCCACCGGGAGAACCAGTGCGACCACGAGGGCGGACACCTGCAGGAAAGATTTCGTCATCCTTGGAATATGGGCCCCTAGCATCCCGGCGGGAAGAATCACACTTTTCGCCGGCCGCCCAAGGGCCTGGCGACTCCGACCTCGAGGACCATCGGATATGCGAGCATGGCTTTGCGAAACACTGACCGGGGTGGCGGCCCTGCAATGGAAGGACCTCCCGACGCCCGAACCCCAAACTGGTGAGGTTCGGGTCGCCGTCCGAGCGGCCAGTCTCAACTTTCCCGACGCGTTGATCATCGAAAACAAGTACCAATTCAAACCGCCGTTGCCCTTCGTCCCGGGTTCGGAGTTCTCCGGTGTGGTCGAGGCGGTCGGTCCCGGGGTCGAGACCGCTCGGCCGGGCGATGAGGTGATCGTCGTCGGCAACACCGGCGGGTTTGCGACTCATGCCGTTGCCCGGGCCGAAGGCCTGATTCCGAAGCCCGCCGGGTTCTCCTTCGAGGAGGCCGCCGCATTTGCCCTGACCTATGGCACCTCGCACCATGCCCTGCTCGACCGGGGCCGCCTTTGCGCCGGCGAGACCGTGCTCGTGCTCGGCGCGGCCGGCGGCGTCGGGACCGCGGCGATCCAGATCGCCAAGGCCGCCGGGGCCCGGGTCATTGCCGCCGTCTCGTCCGACGAGAAGGCCGCGTTTTGCCTGTCGTTAGGTGCCGACGCCGTGATTTGCTACAGCCGGGAAAACCTCCGCGACCGGATCAAGGCACTGACCGAGGGCCGCGGCGTCGATATCGTCTACGACCCGGTCGGCGGCGATCTCGCCGAGCCGGCCTTCCGGTCGCTGGCGTGGCGGGGCCGGTTTCTGGTCATTGGATTTGCCCAG
This sequence comes from Gemmatimonadota bacterium, assembly GCA_009692115.1. Lineage (NCBI taxonomy): Bacteria > Pseudomonadati > Gemmatimonadota > Gemmatimonadota bacterium. The sequence goes on from SHZU01000001.1 coordinate 309,538, forward strand.
GGGATCATCCCCTCGTTGCCACTGAACTTGGCGCTGCTCAAGGGGGCCGATCTGGTCGGAGTATTCTGGGGTGATTTTGTCCGGCGCGAACCCGGACGGAGCCGCGACGCGGTGGCCGAATTGAGCCAGTGGTACGCGAAAGGAACAATCAAGCCGGCGCTCGATCGGGTGCTCCCGATGGAACGGCTGCCGGAGGCCTACGCCAGAATGGCCGGCCGTCAGGTCCTTGGCAAGCTGATTCTCGTCAATTCGTGACGCCGGGCACGACCACCACGCCCACCGCCCAGAACTCGGTTCGCTCAACCCGGTTGCCCGAGGGGACGACCCACGACGCGCCAAGAGCCAAGCTGCCATTGGTGCGACACCGATTGACCAGGATCCCGTACACCCAGGCCCCAAAGTTGTCAGGGTCACAGCGGCTGAGGGATCGGTACGCCCGCACGAACGTCTCCTGGACCGCAGCCTCCGCATCCGCCCGCTCGCCGAGCATCCGGAGGGCGTATCGGCCCAAGCGGTCTCGATACCGATCGACCAACTGGGCGTACATCTCCCGGTCGCCCGCGAGCACCCGGCGGATCACTTGCGCATCGCTTGGCCCCGCCACGATACCGATACCCCGCGACGGTGACCGGCGTCACCGGAATACCCCGGGTTCAGCATCGGCCCGGTCGGGGCAGCATCAGCGGCCAGCCCTCGGCGGGAAACGGCCCCCGGACCATGAACACCAGGTCGGGAGTGCCCGGCTCCAGCGCCTCAGGGCCGCCCAATCGATCATGGGATTCAGGAAGGAAGGCCCCGCCGAGCCGGTCGGGCGCTAGGTAGGCCACGACCTCCGAGACCGGCCCCGGGAACGCCGCCACAATCCGCTCGATCGATGGCATCGAGCGGCCGATCACATCGTAGAGCCGGAGCGTCTGGCCGGTCAGCTCCGCGATGACCGCCACATCGGCGTCAGGCAGGAATCGGATCGGGCTCCGATACTCGTAGAAAGCCCAGCACCCCTTCTCGGGACCAACCCCGAGAACATCCGAGACCGGCGTCCGTTCATCCAAGAGCCCATGCATCCGCGTGGAATCCTCGGGGCGGGCAAGATCGAGAACTCGGCTCGGCTCTCGGCCCCCGACCGGGCTCCGGTACCGAAACACCGACTCCGGCACCACTCGAAAACCGAACGGTTCGAAGTACTCGCGATGAGCGGTGGTGAGGATCAGGGTGTCGAAACGAGCGGACCCATCGACCAGCAGTTCTTCCATCAGGCGCCGGAAATAACCGCGGCGCCGATGGTCAGGATCGGTGGCCACGCCGTGAACCCCGCCGCACCGGAGGGTCCGGCCCCGCGCGTGGAGCGGCATCGGCATCAAGCCGACATGCGCAACGATCCGTCCCGAGCGCTCGGCGACGAACGGGGTCGACACGGATTCCCATGCCGCTCCGAACGCCGCGCCATTGGCCCGACCGGCCCCGACACCCGGAAACACGACCTCGAGCAAATCGAATACCCGGTCACCGAGCGTCGCGTCGAACCGGTAGGATCGCGCCGCCCCGCCCGTCATGCCCAGGCTCCGACCATGATGCCCCCCGAGAGAAGGTCTCGAATCTACACCAGTTTCCTCTTCCAGCCTCCCCGCCGGAACAGGACCGCACTCACCAGCGCCAGACTGGAAAACGCCACCGCGATCGCAGTGAACGCCCCCTCCGGCCCCCAGCCGATCGGCCGGGCCAGAACATAAGCCAGAGGAATCTCGAGGAGCCACAAGCAGAATACGTTGATGACCGTCGGGGTTCGAGTGTCACCAGCGCCGTTGAACGCACTCGACAGTACCATGCCGTAGGCGTAGAACGGAAAGCCCAGGCTGACGACCCGAAGCGCCGTGACGGCATACCCCGCCACCTCGGCATCGCGGGTAAACACCGCCACGATGGCCGGTGCAAACCCGACGAACAGGAGCCCGATGCCACCCAGGAAGTACAGGTTGAAGAGCCCGGCCTTCCAGACTGAAGCAGTCGCAAGATTTCAGTTGTTGGAAAGTTTGGAAACCGGTTCGGAGGCAAGCAAATGACCGACTGGCAGTATGACAGGCAACTGCGGTCGGTTCTAGGCGCTCACCAAGCAGAGGTCGACAGACATTCTCATCAGCCATCTCCTAAAGAAGAAGGCCCGACCACCGCCGGGCCTGCAATCCTAGTCTCCACCCCCACCCCATCACTGTGGCCCAGCGCACAATCCCCGAGTGCCGAGCGCCGAGTGCCGAGCCCTATTCCACCGTCACACTCTTCGCCAAATTCCGAGGCTGATCCACGTTACACCCCCGCCGCACCGCCACGTAGTAGCTGAACAACTGCAGCGGGACGCTGGCCAGAATCGGCGTCAGGAGGTCATGGGTGGCCGGGAGGGAGAAGGTTTCCTCGGCGAGTTTCGCGATCTCGACATCACCCTCGGTTACCAAGGCGATGACCCGTCCCTTGCGGGCTTTCACTTCTTCGATGTTAGAGACGATCTTGGAGTAGACCCCGTCGGTCGGGGCGACGAACACGACGGGCATGTTCTCGTCGATCAAGGCGATCGGTCCGTGCTTCATTTCCGCCGCCGGGTAGCCTTCGGCGTGGATGTAGGAGATTTCTTTGAGTTTGAGCGCTCCTTCGAGCGCCACGGGAAAATTCACTCCCCGGCCCAGATAGAGGCAGTTGGTAGCGCCGTGATACTTCTCGGCCAGCCGTTCGATGTCGCCCGACCGGCTGAGGACCTGGCGGATTTGTTCGGGCAACCGGTTCAAGGCATGGATGAACTCCCGGCCTTGGAGGACGCTCAGGTTCTTGAGCCGGGCCAGCCGCAGCGCAAACATGGCCAAAGCGGCAACCTGGCTGTTGAACGCCTTGGTGCTGGCCACCCCGATTTCCGGACCGGCCCGGAGGTACAAGCCTCCGTCGACTTCCCGGGCAATCGTCGAACCAACGACGTTGACGAGGCCAATGGTTCGCCCGCCTCGCCGTTTTCCCTCGCGGATGGCGGCCAGAGTATCGGCGGTTTCGCCGGACTGGGAAATCGCGATGACGAGGCACCGATCATCGAGCACCGGGTTCCGGTACCGGAACTCAGACGCGTATTCGACTTCGACCGGGATCCGGGCCAGTTCTTCGATGATGTACTCGCCGATCAAGCCCGCGTGCCATGAGGTGCCGCACGCGGTAATGATGATCCGGTCGAAGCGCTTCAGTTCCTCGTCGGACAAATTGAGGCCCCGCAGCCGGGCGGTGCCTTCCTCCTCGAGCAAATGGCCTCGGAGGGTGTTGGTGAGGCTCTCCGGTTGCTCGAAGATTTCCTTGAGCATGAAGTGGGCAAACCCGCCCCGTTCGATCGTCGCCAGGTCCCACTCGATCTGATTGACCGGCTTGTCGACGTGAGTCTTGGTCAAATTGCGGACCCGGTAGCCATCCCGCTGCAGCACCACCATCTCGCCGTCGTCGAGGTACACCACCGACCGGGTGTGCTCCAAAATGGCGGACGCATCCGACGCCACGAAATACTCCCTGTCACCCACCCCGACCAACAACGGGGACCCGTGACGAGCGGCGATCAGCGTACCAGGCTCATCGGCCGAGATCACCGCAATGCCGTAGGCGCCTTGGACGTCCCAGAGTGCCGAAGCCACGGCTTCTTCGAGATTGCCTTCATAGTACTCGCCGATCAGATGGGCCAGCACCTCCGTGTCGGTTTCCGACTTGAAGGTGTGACCGCGCATCTCGAGGGCTTTGCGGATCGTGCCGGCGTTTTCGATGATCCCATTGTGAATGACGGCGATCCGGCCGGTCTGGTCCAAATGGGGGTGAGCGTTGGGGGTCGTTGGGGCGCCGTGGGTGGCCCAACGGATGTGCCCGACACCGACCGTCCCCTCGGGCATATCGGTTTCGAGGGCATCGACTAAGACGCCGAGTTTCCCGGCGGCTTTCCGAACCTTGATGCCGTTCCCATTCAGAATCGCGATCCCGGAGGAGTCATACCCCCGGTACTCCATCCGTTTGAGGCTGTCGAGTAGGATGGTGGTGGCCTGCCTGGGCCCGACGTATCCAACGATTCCACACATAGGTTATGCCAGATCCTGACACGTTGCGATGAGTTCCTTCGCCAGCGCCTCGGTGGGCGCCTCGGCGATGTACCGGATGATCGGCTCCGTCCCGGACGGCCGGACATGAACCCAACGATCGGGCCAGGAAAGCCGAAGTCCGTCCCGGGTGTCCGCCGCCACCCCGGCAAACCGGGTCCGGAGCGCCACGTAAAGTGCGTCTAAGTTGGCTCCGAGCAGTGACTTAGACTTCACAATATGGTAACGGGGCGCCCCGGCGACGATCTCACTGGGGCTTTGACCCGTTACTGCCAAATATTGCAAGATCAACGCCACACCGAGCGGCGCGTCCCGTCCAACATGAAGTTCGGGCAAGATGACTCCGCCGTTTCCCTCGCCCCCAATCAAGGCCCGCTCAGCCTTAATGGAGGCAGCAACGTTCGCCTCCCCCACCGGCGCCCGCACGAACCGGCCGCCCCCATCGCGCGCCGCATCTTCGACCACCAACGACGTTGACAGGTTCGCAACGACCACCGGCTCATCCCCAGGCCGAGCGCCGAGTGCCGAGCGCCGAGTGCCGAGCACACACCGGACCGCCCACGCCAGGGTGTAGTCCTCTCCAATCGGGTGGCCCAGTTCGTCAACCACGGCGAGCCGGTCGACGTCAGGATCAACCGCCAGCCCGATATCGGCTCCGGTTTGCCGGACCAACAGGCCCAGGTCGCCCAAGTTCTCGGGAATCGGCTCCGGCTCCCGCGGGAAGCGGCCGTCGGTTTCGAGGTTGATGGCCGAGACTTGGCACCCGAGCCGTTCGAGTAGCCCCGGAATGACCGCGCCGCCGGCGCCGCGAACGCAATCCAGCGCCACGTGAAACCGGCGGGCCCGAATCCGCTCCAGGTCGATCCACGGCAGCGCCAGGATTCGGTCCAGGTGCCGGGATGTGGCTTCAGGATCGAACCGGAGCTTGCCGACCCCGTCCCACCCGCCGCGGGGCACGCCCTGCTCTGCCATGGCGCGGACCGCCCCCCCGGCGGCGGCGTCGAGAAAGATCCCGTCGGGCCCGACGAACTTGAGGGCGTTCCAGGCCACGGGATTGTGGCTCGCGGTAATGATCAGCCCCGCTCCAGCATGGTGATGCTCCACCGCCATCTGCACGGTCGGAGTTGGGACGATGCCGAGGTCGATGACATCGACCCCGACCGACATCAGCCCGGCCACGGCGGCATGGGTGAACATGGCCCCGCTGGTTCGGCCATCCCGGCCCAGGACCACCAGAGGACCGCCGTTACCCTTGGCCCAGGCCCCCAGGGCCGCCGCGTGCCGGGCAATCAATTCGGGGGTCAGATCGGTTCCGACGATGCCGCGCATTCCGGAAACCGACACCATCAGCGTCGAAGAGGTCATGAGATTTCAATCGGGAGTTTGCTGACGTCGGGAAAGGCCCGCTGAAACGCGGCCACCACATCGGGATCGAATTGAAGGCCGGCACACCGCTGGAGTTCGACCATGGCCTCGGTCGGGCTGATCCCGATGGCCTTGAGCACCCGGCACAACGACCGTCGCACCTGCTGGTCATCGTCGACCACCAGGGCCCGGGAGGCGTCGGCGGGCCGAGCCGGCAGACCGAGAGATTCCGTCATTGTCACCGTAAGCTATTAGCCTGGAACAACTTCTTCAATTCCAACTTCCGGCAAAGTCGTCCGGGGGTTAGTTTCCGGAACCTCCTACATCCAAAAGCCATGACTCGGATTCGCCAGGACGACAAAAGCCACCGGCCCGGGACCCGGGCCGTCCATGCCGGCCGGATCGACGACCTGCTGGCCGGGGCGATCATGCCCCCGATCTACCAGACCTCGACCTACAAGCAAATCGCTCTCGGCGAGCACAAAGGGTATGAATACGGCCGAACCCAGAACCCGACCCGGGAGGCGCTGGAGCGGAACGTCGCAAGCCTGGAGGGGGCCGATTTCGGGTTTGCCTTCGCCTCCGGCCTGGCCACCCTCGACACGATGCTGAAGCTTCTGAAGGCCGGCGATCACATCGTCTGCGGCGACAACGTCTACGGCGGCAGCATGCGCCTGATGGTCAGGGTCTACGAGCAGCTCGGCCTCTCGTTCTCGTTCGTCGACATGCGGAATCCCGAAACCGTGGTCAAGGCCCTGACCAAGACCACCCGGATGGTGTACTGCGAGACCCCGACCAACCCGATGATGTTTCTGGCCGATCTCCAAGCCATTGGGGACATCTGCCAGGCCCATGGCGTTTTGTTCGCCGTCGACAACACGTTCGCGAGCCCGATCTTCCAGCAACCCCTGTCGCTCGGCGCCGATTTGGTCATGCATTCGACCACCAAGTACCTGAATGGCCATAGCGACATGGTGGGCGGCATCATGGTGACCAACCGGGAGGATCTGGCGGAGCGGATCGGGTTCTTGCAGAACGCGGCCGGCGCGGTCCCGGGCCCGATGGACTGCTGGCTGGCACTCCGTGGAGTCAAGACGCTGCCGCTTCGGATGAAGCAGCACGATGCCAGCGGCCGAAAAGTGGCGGAGTGGCTCACGACTCAGAAGAAGATCCAGAAGATCTACTACCCGGGACTCGCGTCACACCCGCAGCACGAGCTCGCCAAGCGCCAGATGAAGGGGTTCGGGGGGATGATTTCCTTTGATGTCGGGCACCTCGATTTGGCCCGGAAGATCCTCGACGGCACCAAGATCTTTGCCCTGGCGGAGTCGCTCGGCGGGGTGGAAAGTTTGATCGGACACCCCGCCTCGCAAACCCACGCCTCGGTGCCGGTAGCGATGCGCCAGGCCATGGGCCTCACGGACAGCTTGGTGCGACTCTCGGTCGGGATCGAGGAACCCGAAGACCTGATCGAGGATCTGGCCCAGGCTATGGCGTAATGGTCGCTTAGCGTTAGGCAAGACCACGGAAGAGCGGCCCGATTTCGATCGGGAGGGTTCGATCGAAGCCCCGCGGGGCCCACAGCAGCCGGTCACGATGGGCGAGGTCCGGCGGTTCTCCCAACCGGGAAACCAGGATGGCCTCTTGATCGAGATCCACCCGCCATACCTCACCCACACCGAGGTCAAGATAAGCCGGGCGCTTGAAATCGCGGTCGTGGACCACCGTCGAACGGCTGGTGGTTTCCACCGCCAGCAAGTGCTCCTGGACCGATTCCCACTTGGCCCCAACCAGCGGCGAGCGAAAGACCAGGATGTCGGGTTCCAACCGGGTCTTCGGGCGGCGCACGACGGCCCCAGGACTCGCGATGAGCAACTCGGGCCAGGATCACAGAAACTCCGACAGGACGGTGAACAACCGTCCCGTCACCACTTGGTGAAGTAGTTCCGCGCCGGGGCTCACCAGCAAAGCCCCGTCCAGCAGTTCGTAATGGTTCCCGTCGTCCGGGAAATGCCCCAAGTCGTCGACGAAATACGCGGGCAATGTGATCGGCATGGCCATTAAGGTCGGCTCGGCGGCGGGGTTTTGGCAACTCGGCATCGCCCAAGTTCGGGGCTACCTCTCTAAAGCGGTAACCCGATTTGCTGCAATCGCACCAATCCGCCACACTCAGGCACCGATCAGCGAACCTACCGCGGCCGACGAACCACCCGGCCGGGCCGGGCCGCGGTCATGACCCCGTTCGCCACCACGGCCTCCCCGTTGACGAACACCCACGGAATCCCGACCGGGTAGTGATGGGGGTCGGTGAAGGTTCCGATCTCACCGACCCGAGTCGCATCGAACGCCGTGAGATCCGCGATGCAACCCACCCGAACACACCCTCGATCCGTCAATCCGAGGCGGGCGGCCGGCATCCCCGTCATTTTGTTGACGGCCTGCTCGAGCGAGACGACCCGTTCCTCCCGTACATAGCGCCCGAGTACCCGCGGAAAGGTCCCGTAGTTTCTGGGATGGACCACGCCCTCGCCGAACTTCGTGAGCTCGCCGTCACTCGCGATCATGGTCTGGGGATGGGCCATAATCCGGCGGACGTCGGCCTCGTCGATCACGTGAAACACCATGCCCGCCCCGCCCTTCAAAACCCCTTCGAGAACGAGATCGACCCCGGTTTCTGGCGTCGCGGGCAGCCCGCGCCGGACCGCCCAGTCGGCCAACGTTTTCCCCTGCAACGACGGATCCCAGCCGACCCGCGAGAACTGCACTCGCTTGAGATCGGCCCCGCCGCGGTCATTCAAGATCAAATCGAGGACCCCGCGGCGAATGCTGTCGCGGAGGGCCGGAACGGCCAACCGGCCGCGGAGGGCCTCCGAGCCACCGGCCAACGCCCACGGCGGCACCATGACATCGAGCCCGGTATAGCTCGCGGTGTAGGGATACTGATCGATCATCACATCGGTACCCGCCCGCCTGGCGGAATCAACCATGGTAAGGGTGACGACGCTTTTACCCCAACCGTGGCGGCCGACCGCCTTATGATGGGTAAGCACCACCGGGACCTTGGCCTGGCGCCCAATCTCAAGGGCCTCCGCCACGCCGTCGACCAGCCCAACGCCCTCCTCCCGGAGGTGTGAGGTGTAGATCCCGCCCTGCGCCGCGGCGACCTTCGACAGCGCGATCACTTCATCCGTCTTCGAGTAGACGCCCGGCACATACCGAAGCCCGGTGCTGATCCCGAACGCACCCTGGCCCATGGCCTCGGCCACCATAGCTTCCATCCGGGCCAACTCGGCCGCGGTCGGGGCTCGGTTGTCGGTGGCCATGACCGTCCGCCGGATCGTGTTGTGCCCAACCAGATAGGCGACATTGATCCCAAGGCCGGCCCGATCGGCGGTGTCGAGATAGGGGCCGAGCGGAAACGGCCCGTCGCCGTCCGGTCCGCCTAACGCAAGCGTGACGCCCTGACGGACATGGCTCTCGGCGGCTGGCAATCGCAACAACGGTTCGAGATGGGTGTGAAGATCGATGAACCCGGGCGCCACCGTGAGCCCCGTCGCATCGATGACTCGGGTGGCGTCGGCCGGATCGAGACCACCTCGTTCCACCCGGACAATCCGAGTGCCGACCACCGCCACATCGGCGCGATACCCGGTGGCTCCGGAGCCGTCGACCACGGTTCCGCCACGGACCAGGACGTCGTACGGCGGAACGTTCCGGCCGGCAGGCTGGGGCAGAGCGCCGGTTCTGGCCGCGACGACCCGGTCGAGCAACGCCCAGTATTGGGCATGCGGTACCCCGGCGTTGCCGGGCCGCGGCATCGTCTTGTGGGCGACGACCAAATCCAGCTTCGGAATCACGGTGAGGTACTGGCCCACCGCGCCGATTCCGGAATAGGCGTCTTCGTAGGGACCGCTGTTCCAGGCGCCGTCGAACGGCCACCAGAGGTAGCCGTACCCGAACCGGCCCCGCCGGTTGACGGCCGGTTGCATGTCGGCGACCCGGGTGACCGCCCCAGTACTGGCCCGCACCCAATCCGCCGGAACGAGTTGAGTCCCCGCCCAGTTGCCACCCCTGAGCATCAGGTAGCCGATCCGCGCCATGTCACGGGTCGAAAACCACATCGGATACGCCGGATGGATCGATCGAGTGGTGTCGCCCTCTTTTCGTTGCAGATCCCGACGCCAATCCTGCATCCCGAGCGGGCGAGCCAGATCCGCTTCGACCGCATCGTAGAGGTTCCGCCCAGTCTGACGCTCGTAAATCGTACCGAGGGCGTTGAAATCCCAATTACTGTAGAGAAAGAAGCTGCCGTGCCGCTTCGAACCGCGGGGCGGAGCTTGGGCAAGGTCGTCCCCGGAGTATGAGGCCTCGTGAAAGACCCCGGACCGGGCGCTGAGGAGATCCTGGACCGTGGCTTCGCGCTCGGTCGACAAAAGCCCGCCGCGATCGTCGATCCCGAGTTGCGCCAGCGTCTGGCTGGTGTCGACCCGGCCCCGGGCCTGGTCGATGCCATATAGCATCGAGAGTACACTCTTCCGAACCGAAGCGATGTAACTCTGGGTGGTGAGGTCGCCGTAGCCGAGCACCACCCGGCCGCCTTCGACCACCAGCATCGCCGTGGTGTTCATCCGTCCCACCGTGGCTCGAACCGTGTCGAGCCCCGCGGCGCTCCATCCCGCTGCCACCGGGTCAGCCAATCGCTCCCAGTCTCCGGTTGGAAAGACCGCGGGCCCTCGGGTGGTGGGAACCGAGGGGGCCGGTGCGGATCGGGCACAAGCGGCGCCGACTGAGGCTGCTGCAACGATCATCAAGCGCGTGCTCATACCGAGTCTCCTCGACGAGTCACCAGGGTCACGGCGCCGGCCACCAGCAGGTTCACCAGCAGGGCGATGAATCCGACATTGAGGTCTTGAACCCAGGTCGATGCTCCAGGCAGCAGCGTCGCCACCTTGACCTGGCCAAGGGTGACCCACGCCACGGTGAGTTCACCCGCGACGAGCCCCGCCATGGCGCCCGCGGTGGTCAGCGGATTCCGGGGCAACAACGAGCAGATCAGCGACGGGAACAGCTGGGTCACCAGCGAATAGCCCATCAGCAGCAAGGCGACGATACTGTTGCCGCCTTGGAACGTGAACCACAGGGCGGCAGCCGCGACGACCGGAACCAAACCCTTTGCCAACCGCGCAATCCTGGGGTCATCGGCGCCGCCCCCCCCATACACGACGTTCTTGGCCAGGACGGTCGATGCGGCCATCAAGATCATCGACCCGGGTACCAGCGCGGTGAGCACACCGGCGGCCCCAATGACGCCAACCAGCCACGGATCAAAGGTCCGGACGCTGACCCGAAGGAGTGCCAGGTCCGCGTCGGTTCCGGTCAGACCCGGTACGGTGAGCAAGGCCGCAAAGCCGACGAAGAAAATGAACAGCATCACCAGTTGATAGAGCGGCATCACGATCGCGTTTTTTCGAAAGGTGTCGGCGCTCTTGGCTGAGTAGATCGATCCGAAGGTATGGGGCCACATATAGAAGCCGAGCGCGGTCACGACCACGGTGCTCGCAAACCATGAGGCACTTTGGCCAGTGGTAGGGAGGGTCAGAAACCCGGGTTGGGCCGCCTCGATCTGATCGAACATCGGCCCGATGCCCCCGTGCAGCGTGGTCGGGAGGTAGAGCCCGAGGAAGATCGCCACCCCCAGAATCAGAATGTCCTTGACGACGGCGGTCCAGGCCGAGGCGTGAATACCCGACACCATCACGTAGGCCACGACGCCGATGACCCCGAGCCAAATCGCCGCCGTGGACGACACGGCCCCGTACGAGGCCTCGCTCACGATGAGGCCCAGGCCTTTGAGTTGGAGGACCAGATAGGGAATCATCGCGATGACGCCGACGATCGCGACCAGGGTCCCAAACAGCGGGCTCCGATACTTGTGGACGAAGAAGTCGGGCTGCGACACTAAGTCGTGATTCCGGGCATACCGCCACACCGCCGGTGCGATCCAATAGCTGGTGATGTACGCCAGCGCGCCGTAACAGAGGATATAGAAGGCCGGGGCCCCGCGGCCGTACGCCCATCCGCTCGCGCCAAGAAAGGTGAACGTCGTGTAGATCTCGCCGGCCAGGAGCAGGAACATCAGCACCGCGCCGAAGGCCCGGCCGCCGACCGCCCACTGGGCCAGGTTCATGGCCTTGCCCCGCCGGGCCCGAAGGCCCAGACCGAACGCCAGCGCGAAGGTGGCGCCGATCACCACCAGGGAGGCGTTCACGCCCCGGTCGACCGGTTATCGAAGCGATAGACGAGCCACATGATGCCACTGGTAGCCACGACCCAGAACACGATCCACGCCAGCAGGAACGGCAATCCGAGGATGCGGGGCTCGAGCCGGTTGGCAAACCAGCCGCTCCCGATCAGCGCCACCGCCGGGATCAGCGGCAGCAGGCGATAGGCCCTCATCCGAGCACGTCGAGCGCCACCGCAACGAATAGCCGGAGCGACTGATCGAGGCTGGTTTCGTCGATATCGAAGCGGGGGTGATGATGGGGATAGACGATGCCCCGGGCCACATTGCCGCCGCCGGTATAGAAGAAGGTCCCGGGGGCCTTTTCGAGAAACGCGGAAAAATCCTCCCCGCCCATATTGGGCGGCAGGGTCACCACCCGCTCCTCGCCAAACAAGCCCTTCGCCACCGCGGCGACCCGGGCCGTGACCTTCGGGTCGTTGATGACCGGGCGATAACCGTCCTGCCAGGCAAATTCGTACTCCGCTCCGTGGGCCTCGGTGATGCCTTTGACGATTCGTTCCATGTCCCTTGGGATCTGGGCCCGGAGCGCCGTGTCGAAGGTGCGAACCGTGCCGACCAGCTTGGCTTCTTCGGGAATCACGTTGTGGGTAGTGCCGGCATGGAACTGGGTCACACTCAGCACGGCCGGTTCGATCGGATCGACCACGCGGGACACGATGGTCTGGAACGCCATCACGATCTGCGCCGCCACCGGAATTGGATCGATCGTTTCGTTCGGCTTGGCCGCATGCCCGCCTCGGCCCCGAACGGTCACGAAAAACGTATCGGGGGCCGCCATCATCGGGCCTTCCTTAACCCCGATCTGTCCGTGCTCGAGGGTGGCCCACACATGTTGGCCGATGACGAGGTCGACCCCGTCCATCACGCCGGCATCGACCATCGATTGGGCCCCGCCCGGCAAAACCTCCTCGGCGTGCTGGAACAGAAACCGGAGTTCGCCATTCAGGGCGTCGCGGCGCCCGGTGAGAATCTTGGCCACGCCGAGCAGCACTGCTGTATGACCGTCGTGGCCACACGCGTGCATCACGCCGGGGGTGGTGGAGACGAATTCGTGCCGGTTCTCCTCCTGAATCGGGAGCGCGTCCATGTCGGCGCGGAACGCCAGGGTTGGGCCGGGCCGGCCGGTGACGAGCCGGGCCATCACGCTGGTGGCGGTCGGCCGGGAGATCTCGAGTCCCCCGAACGATCGGAGGGCCTCCTCGACGAAACGGGATGTTTCAGTCTCGTGAAACGACAGCTCGGGATGGCGATGCAGGTGGCGGCGCCAGGCGATTACCTGATCGCGGAGGGCATCGGCCACCGAATCGAGGGCGGAGACGGTCATGGTTACCTTGGTTTGCTGGGGGACCAGGAAAGGGTAGCCCGTGACGTCGCCCCACGCCAGCGGCATCTGGGACACCTTCAAGCGGGTCATCGCCCCCCGGGCCGACCGCTTCGCCGACCGGCTCGAGGCTTTGGGACCCAACCGGGCCTCCCGCGACCCGAACGGTGCCGTCCGGATCGACGTGGACGGTAACGGAACCCGGGACCTCACCGCGGACAACCTGGATTTCCCCTCCCTCTCGTTCCGCTCCAACTTGGTCATTCGCTGGGAGTACAGCCTCGGCTCGACCCTGTTCCTGGTCTGGCAACACGGCCGGAGCGGCTCCGACGCCGATGGCCGCTTCCGCTTCGGGGAGCGTCTCGGCGACCTGTTCCGGAGCCCCGCCAAGAACGTTCTCCTCGTGAGGCTCAACTACTGGTTGGGGTTGTAGCTCGGCACTCGGCGTTCGGCACTAGAACTGCAACTCCTGGCCCCCCATATTCGTATGGTCGCCACCTAAAACGACCGAGAGTACTCCATGACTGGCCTTCCGGCAGCTCGCCCCCGAGTGGCTTTCCCCCAAATTGCGCCCGTTTCCTGGGAGCACCCGGCCGACCGGGCCGCCCTTCAAGGCATGCGGGCCATTCCCGGTTTTGACGATGTGGTTCGCAAGGTCATTGGGATCATGGGGGGCGAACGGGGAATTCGGCTCCTGTTCCAGGGAAACTCGGTCCGGGTTGGGCCGAAGCAGTTCCCTCGGGCGCACCAGCTGCTGATCGAAGTATGCGCCACGTTCGACTGCGACCGGACCCCCGAAATGTTCGTGTCCCAAACCCCGGTGTTCAACGCGGGGGCCTACGGCGTGGACGACCCGTTCATCGTGCTCCACTCGGCGGCCTTGGAGCTGCTCGATGACGAGGAGCTTCGGGTCCTGATCGCCCATGAAATGGGGCATGTGGTCAGCGGACACGCCCTCTATCACACCATTGCCGCGATTCTGTTCATGGTCAGCCTCTCGGCATTGCCGTTCTTGGCCGGGATTGCCCTATTGCCGATCAAGCTCGCGGTCCTCGAGTGGTCGCGGAAATCGGAGCTCTCGGCCGACCGGGCCGGCCTGTTAGGCGGCCAGAACATCATGGCTTCCCAGCAACTGTTCATGAAGATGGCGGGTGGATACCGGAAGGCGCTTGACTCCGGTCAGATGGATCTGAACGAGTTCATGGCCCAAGCCAACGAGTATGCCAATACCCACGAGGGTATGGACATCCTCTACAAGGTCCTCAATACCTTGGGGCTGAGTCACCCGATGAACACCGTCCGGGCCGCCGAGATCCAGCAATGGATGACCTCGGGCGACTACGAACGGATTCTCCGCGGCGAATACACCCGCCGGGGCCAGGAGTCGAAGGACCGGTCGGTGGGTGACGACTTCGGGGCGGCCAAGAACTACTACTCTGAGGCGGGCAAGGAAGTGGTCGGACACGTGGCCGATGCCGCCAAGCGGGCGGCCCAGGCCGCGAAGGACGCGTTCAACAAGGCCCGCACCAGCGCGTGAAGATCCTCGTCGTCGGGAGCGGTGGGCGGGAACACGCGCTCGTCTGGGCGCTGACCAGAGACCAGCCCACCGCCACCATCTTCTGCAGCCCAGGGAACGCCGGCACCGGCGGCCTCGCCACGAACATCCCGATCCCCGCCGAGGCGATCGGGGATCTGCTCGGGTTCGCTGTGCGGGAGCAGATCAACCTCGTCATCATTGGCCCGGAGGGACCCCTGGCCCTCGGGCTGGCCGACCAACTCCGGCACCGGGGCCTCCTGGTCTTCGGACCGAGCGCAGCGGCGGCTCAGATTGAGGCGTCGAAGGCCTGGGCCAAGGATGTCATGAACGCCGCCGGGGTGCCGACCGCGGCGAGCATGACGTTTGGCGACATGGCCGGCGCGATCGCGTACATCGACCGCCACGCCGAGCCGTTGGTGGTCAAGGCCAGCGGGCTCGCCGCCGGCAAAGGAGCGGTGGTCTGCCTGACCCGCGCCGAGGCCAAGACCGCCGCGCGGGAAATGCTCGAGGACCGGATCTTCGGCGACGCCGGGCAGGTCGTCGTCATCGAGTCGTTCCTCGAAGGCGAAGAGTTATCACTGCTCGCCCTCACCAACGGTACGGACATTCGGATCCTGCCAACGGCCCAGGACCACAAACGCCTGCTGGCGGGCGACCGCGGACCGAATACCGGCGGAATGGGTGCCTACAGCCCGGTCTCGCTCGAAACCCCGGAATTGCTCGAGCGAGTCCGGGCCCGGGTGTTGGAGCCGACCTTGGCCGAAATGGCCCGGCGGGGGGCTCCGTTCAGCGGGGTGCTGTACGCCGGCCTGATGATCGACGCCGGTGGCCATCCATCCGTGGTCGAGTTCAACTGCCGGTTCGGCGACCCCGAAACCCAGGTCATTCTCCCACGAGTTACTGACGGACTGTTCGAGGCTCTCCACGCCTGCGCCACGGGGGGCCCCCTGCCGCGCCTAACGGTCAGCTCCGATGCCGCCGTCACGACCGTCCTGGCCGCCAAGGGGTACCCGGACCGCCCCGAGAAAGGGGCCCGAATCGAGATCCCCGCCGACCTGCCGCCCGGCGCCCTGGTGTTTCACGCCGGTACCGTCCTGGCGGGGGACGGAACTGTGCGGGTCAACGGGGGCCGGGTTCTCGCGGTGACCGGCGTGGCCCGGACCTTCGAGCAAGCCCAAGCCGTGAGCCGGGGCGCCGCGGAACGAATTCAGTTCGACGGCAAACAGTACCGACCCGACATCGGCTGGCGCGAGGCCGCGCGGCGATCGTAAGGCCATGAGCAACGAAGTCTGGGTTGGATCAGTTGGGGTAACCGCACTCGAACATTGCCTGGTCTTGCCCCCTGGTGAGCGGGCTTGGGTGGATGTGCTGGTCGGCGGCCCCACCGAGTTGGATTTCGAATCCGAGGTCCGGGAGGCCGTCGTTCAGTACCAACTCCAGGTCGATCGGTTCGGCCCGATCGAGCGAGTGCGCGACCGGCGGATCCCACTCGAACGCACGGCCCAGCGGCTCGAGAAGGAACTCACCAAACGGCGGGGGGTCCGACTGATGACGTTCCGCCCGATCCCGGCCGCCGCCGAGCGGCGATGAACATCGGCTCCGACTTCGCCCTCTATCTCCGCCTCGGCCTCCGTCACATTCTCAACCTCGGCGCCGTCGATCACCTGCTGTACTTGACCATCATGGCGATCCCGTTCGTCTGACGAGAGTGGCGATCGGTGGTGGTGCTGGTAACCGGTTTCACACTGGGCCACTCGTTGACCCTGGCCCTCGCCGCACTCGATGTGGTTCGGGTCGATTCCCAAGTGGTCGAAGTACTGATCCCGGTCACCATTCTGGTCACGGCACTGCTGGTCATGAGCCGAAACCGGCGCCAGGGCACCGAACCCCGGCCGGCCCGCCTCGGAGCGAGCACGTATTTGCTCCCGCTCGGCTTTGGTCTGATCCACGGACTCGGATTCGCGACCTACCTCCGGAGCCTGCTCGGCAGCGGGGAGTCGATCCTCCCACCTCTCCTTTGGTTCAACCTGGGCCTCGAAGCCGCCCAACTCCTGGTCGTCGCAACGGTACTGACGCTCACATCTGTCGTGGTCGACCGATTGCTCGACCGCCGCACCTGGCAACTCGCCATCGGGACCCTGACCATCGCTTGGTCGGCGGCGATGATCGCGGAGCGTCTTTCATGAGGGTACCGTGACTTCCACCGGGGCCGCCCTCGCCTTGATGTTCTTCGCCCCGTCCCCGGCGCGGCATGACCTCCACGTGAGTTATGGCCGAGTCACGATCGAAAGGACCACGGTCACCATCCGGCTCCGGATGTTCACCGACGATCTGTCACGGGCCCTCGCCCGGCATCATGAGCGTGATACGGTCGATGTCGAGGCCAGGCCCGTCGCCGATTCACTCGCCATGGCCTACCTCGGCCGGAAACTCCTGGTGTCGGCCGACGGCCGTCCGCTAGCCGGCCGGATTGCCGCCGCCGGCCAAGAAGACAAGATGTGGTGGTATCTGGTGGAGTATCCGATGGCCGCCACCGCCGCCACGCTCAGTATTGCCAATCGGATCTTCTTCGAGCTGTTCGATGACCAGCAGAACCTGCTCAAGGTGCTTCCGTCCCGGTACGGCGACGAAACCTCCCTGTACTTCGTGCCCGGCGAGCCCGGACCAGCCACGCTCCGCCTCACGCCGCCGGAACCGGACGCCGCCAACCCATTAGATTTGGGCTTCGCCATGCCCAATGCCTGAGCTACCTGAAGTCGAAACCATGGTCCGGGACATGACACCGGTCCTCGCCGGGCGTGTCTTCCAGAGCGCCGCCCTGACCCACACCGATATCCTGTCGGGGGTGACCAGCCGGGCGTTGATCGCCGGACTGACCGGAGCCCGCGTCCTCCGGCTCGAGCGGCGGGCGAAAAACGCGGTCATCGTCACCGACCGGCGGCGGCTGATCATCCAACCCGGGATGACCGGTTCGATGTTCGTCAAACGCCGCCTCGCTCCGGCAGACGTGCGCTATGGGGTCCTCAAGGTGATCCTCGACGACGGCCGGACCTTCATCTACCACGACGTCCGGCGCCTGGGCACCATCCGATGGGTGACCCAAGACGGCTGGGACCGGTTCTCGGCCGCCATCGGGCCGGAACCCCTCGACCCGGGCTTTACCCCCGCCGTGCTCGGCCTTGCCCTCGGCCGGTCGAAGGCGGCCGTCAAGAAGGTCCTCATGGACCAAAAACACCTGGCCGGGGTCGGGAACATCTACGCCAACGAAGCGCTTTTTTCGGCCGGGATCGATCCGTCGCGGCCGGCCAACACCGTCATGCCACGAGAATACCACCTGCTCCATCACCACATTGTCCGGATCTTGGGCAACGCCATCAACGCCAGCGGCACCACGATTCGGGACTATCGCACCGGCACGGGTGAACCGGGTAGTTTCCAGGGAAAGCTTGACGTCTACGATCGGGAGGGCGAACCGTGCAAACGCTGCGGCACCATCTTGGCCGGGACCCACTCGATCGACGCGAGGATTACCGTCTTCTGTTATCGGTGCCAGCGCTGAGCGCGTGACGACCACCCTGCTCCCTCCGACCACCGACCTCGAGACCCTCCGGGCCCGAGTCAAGGCGTTGGCCGAACACCGGCCCGGCGTCTACAAGATGGTCGACGCGATGGGTCACGTCCTGTACGTCGGAAAGGCCAAGCGAGTCAAAGCCCGGCTCCTCTCCTACTTCAATGCGAAGTTCCCCAAGGATAAGGCGGCCCGGATTCTCCAGGCCGCTTGGAACATTACCTGGGACTACGCCCCGAGCGAGTTCGCCGCCCACCTTGCCGAATTGGCCGAAATCCGAAAGCACCGGCCGGCCTACAACCACCAGATGAACCGGCGGCGGAACCCGGCCTTTGTGACCGTATCGTTAGGCACGGCGCCCCGGCTTGCCGTCACCACGTCGACCGGCCGCCAAGACGTCCAGTACTTCGGACCGTTCGCCTCGCCGGCCCGAACCGCCGGCGGCGTCCGGGTCCTGAACGACCTGCTCGGCCTTCGCGATTGTGCCGAGAAGATGCCGGTGGTGTTCCCGGGCCAGGGCGACCTATTCGCCGAACCGACTCAGGCGGCCTGCCCGCGGTTCGACTTCGGCACCTGCGCCGGCCCGTGCGCCGGGTTAGTCGAGGAAATCCGCTATCGGGAAAAGGTCGACGCCGCCGTTTGGTTCCTGGCCGGAGCAGCCATCGAGCCGATCGACCGCGCCGTTGACCAAATGACCGCCGCGTCCGAGCGCGACGACTTCGAGGCGGCGTCCCGCTGGCGCGACAAGTTCGAACAGCTGGAGTGGCTGATCAGTGCCGCCGCCCGGGCCAGGGCCGCGATCCAGGTCCTGACCTTCGTGTACCGGGAGCCCGGCGCCTTCGGCGACGACCGGGTCTACCTGATTCGCCACGGACTGGTTCGGGCCTCGTATCCCTACCCCCACACGCCGATTGAACGGGAGGCGTTCCGGGCCGTCGTCGAAGCCGAGCTCGCCACCACCGTACCCGCGGCCGGCCTGCTTGACCACGCCACGCTCGACGAGATGTTGCTGGTCATGAGTTGGTTTCGCCGCCACCCAGAGGCCTGGCGGCGGACGGTTGCGATCGGCGAGTGGCTCGAAGGTCAGTCGGCCTAGAGCTTGCCAAATGGCATAGAACTATATACATTTTGGCCATGATCCGAAAAACCCTCCAAGTGGCCGAGACCGCCCTCAGCCGATACCCGTCGGCCGATGAGGGCTTTGCCGACCTGCTTGGGTTATCCGCCCAATCCACCATCAAGCTGGTCGCCGCAATCGACGAGGGATTTTCCTACAGCGTCTTCGATCATTTCCAGCGCGAAACCGGCTTCCCGGCCACCACCCTGGCCGAGTTGATCCAGGTCCCGGTCCGGACGCTTCACCGGCGCCGGGCCGAGCGACGGTTTTCGCCGGAAGAATCGGATCGATTGCTGCGGGCGGCCCGCGTCACCTTCTTGGCTCGGCGTCTGTTCGAGGGCAACATGGCGGAGGCCCGGCAGTGGCTCGCCGATCCGCAGCCGGCCCTGAAAGGAGCCACACCACTGGCGTTCGCCCGCACCGACATTGGCGCGCGGGAAGTCGAAGCCTTGATTGGCCGGTTGGAGCATGGGGTGCCCAGCTGAAGATCGTGGTCTGCCGGTTGGTCAAGACCCGGTTCGCGTCCAATCCGTTTGATGGCGAAGGTGCCCGCCTGTTTGGGGGCCGGTGGAACCACCCGGGCGTTCGATGCAGCTATGCCTCGGACACCGCGGCGCTCGCCATCCTCGAAGTTTTGGTGCACCTCAAGACGCCCGGGCTGCTCGATCACTATTCGATCTGCCGGGCGAGCTTCGACGACAGCTTGGTCGCTCGGCTCCCGGCCGGCGATCTGCCCGAGGACTGGCGCTCATTTCCCGCTCCGGCCAGCACCCGCTCCCTCGGCGGTCGTTGGATCGCCGAAGGCGCAGGGGCGGTGCTGCGGGTGCCCAGCACGATCGTGCCGTCCGAGTTCAATTTTGTCTTGAATCCCGGTCACCTGAGTTTTTCGAAGATCCAAGTCCTGCCCGCCGAGCCGTTTGGCGTCGATCGGCGCCTGGGACGCGCCTAGTCCTCGTCGAGACCGGTGAGGGGCACTAACCGGGCTCGCGGCGGAATGCCCGGCTCGAGTTCCATGATCCCGACCGACGCCGGCAGGTCGAACCGCCGGGCCCCCGCCCCACCCGGGTTCAGCACCGTCACCACCTCGTCGACGATCGTCAGCAGCGGCCGGTGGGTATGGCCGTAAATGATGACCTCAGCGTCCGGATACCGGAGATTGACCGCTTCGGGCGTTAGCCGGTCGAATTGGTGGCCATGCAGGATCAGGAACCGGAACCCCTCGATGTCGGTCTCGATGACTTCGGGCACGAGGCGACGGATGTCGAACCCGTCGGTGTTGCCATAGACCGCCCGGACCGGGGCGATCGCTTCGAGTTCGGTCAGCAACTCGGGCGATCCGATGTCGCCGGCGTGGAGGATCTGGTCCACTTCCCGAAACGCCTCGAACACTTCGGGGCGGAGCAGCCCGTGGGTATCGGCGATGATGCCTAGCCGCATGACAGGGTCAGTCGCTCAGCGGGCGCCCCATCGGGGGGCGACTTCGATGTCGAGGTCGAACTGATCGAGGATCCGCTGGGCGATGAAGTCAACGAGATCACTGATCTGTTTGGGCCGATGATAGAAGCCCGGGGCACCGGGCAGCACGGTCACCCCCGCTTCCGCGGCGGCGGTCAGGTTCCGTAAGTGGACCAACGATAACGGGGTCTCTCGGGGCACCACGACCAGTTTCCGACCCTCTTTCAGGGTGACGTCGGCGGCCCGCTCCACCAGCGACCGGCTGGTTCCGTGGGCGATGGCCGAGACCGTGCCCATCGAACAGGGGCAGATCAGCATCCCGCGGGTCTTTTGGGATCCCGACGCCGGCTTCGCCCCCCGGTCGGCATCATCAAAGACCTCGATCGACGGCCATTTTCCGCCGGTGGCTTTCTTGAGGCCCGCCAGATTGGCAATCCCGCATTCCTCCTTGAGGAGCCGCCAACCATGGCCGGAGACGATCAGCCACACGGGTACCTCATGCCGAGCCAGGAGGTCGAGCACTCGGACGGCATACGGTGCCCCCGAGGCTCCGGTAAGGGCAAAGACCAGCGGACGCGGTGTCGGCATGGCGGAAATCTAACCGGGAAGCCGTGACGAATCAGGGCCGGCGAGGATACTCTACCCCGATGCCATTCACACTCAAGCTCGACATGATTCAGACCCTGGCCCTGGCGGCGGTGGTCCTGTTCCTTGGCTATGGCGTCCGCAAGCGGATCGGCGTCCTCGACCGGTTCAACATCCCGGCGCCGGTCATCGGCGGCTTTCTGTTTGCCGCCTTGTCCCTGATCCTCCGGCAGGCCGGGGTGCTGGGGTTTGAGTTCGATACGACCCTCCAAGCGCCGCTCATGATCGCGTTCTTCACCACCATCGGGCTCGGCGCGAGCCTCAAGCTCCTCCGGGTCGGTGGACCGCAGGTGGTCATCTTCTGGGTCGTGGCCAGTGTGGTCGCGGCGTGCCAGAATTTACTCGGCGTCGGGTTGGCTACGGCCATGGACGTCCATCCGTTCCTGGGCCTGATCTCGGGGTCCATCACGATGACCGGAGGTCATGGCACCGGAGCAGCGTTCGGGACATTGATGGAGGACCAGTACGGATTCAGCGGCGGGGTGACGCTGGCGATGGCGGCCGCCACCTTCGGGCTGGTGAGCGGCGGCTTGTTGGGCGGGCCGGTCGCGACGCTCTTGGTCCGGCGAAAGGGCCTCGCCCCCGCCGTACCCACCAACGCGCTCGACGACGAGATCGACACCGAGCCGGAGGGCGAAGCGGCAACCGCGTACACCCTGCTCAAGACGATGGCCATCATTCTGGTGGCGATGGCCCTGGGCTCGGTGCTGAGCGGGTGGCTCAAGCAATACCTCACGTTGCCCGGCTACATCGGGACCATGATCGTCGCGGCCGTGTTTCGGAACAGCCTCGACGCGAGCGGCGTCATTCGGCTGAACCAGCGAGTGGTTGACGATCTCGGCACCGTAGCGCTCTCGTTGTTCCTCGCGATGGCGTTGATGTCGCTCAAGCTCTGGGAGCTCCTCGACCTGGCGCTCCCGATGTGGGTCATCCTGACCGCTCAGGTCACGTTCCTTGGGCTCTTTACCTACGGGGTCACGTTCCGGCTGATGGGCCGGGACTACGCCGCCGCCGTGATGACGGCCGGGCACTGCGGCTTCGGACTCGGCGCCACCCCCAACGCGGTCGCCAACATGCGAAGCGTGGTCGAACGGTTTGGGCCGGCACCGCAGGCCTTCCTCGTGGTACCGATGGTCGGGGCGTTCTTCATCGACTTCAGCAATGCGTTGATCATTACCGGGTTCATCAACTGGGTGAGGCCGTGAGAAACTTCGGCACGCCGATCGCGAGCCCCTTGCCCTCGAGGACCATCAGCGTCGACGTCCCATGGGCCACGAGGTGTCCGGCCTCCGTCATGACCGTCGCTTCCGTATAGCCGAGGGTCCGGCCGGATTTGATCGCCCGGCCGGTCGCGAGGAGCCGGCCCGAGGTGGCCGGCGAGAGGTAGTTGAGCTTCAAATCAACGTTCACGAGCCCGGCCGTTTCCGGGATCGATCCAAACCCCGCCCAGAAGGTCGCGGTATCAACCAGCGTAGCGATCACGCCACCATGGACGATGCCAAACGGCTGCAGATGGCAATCGGCAATGTCGAGCTCGACCCCGGCATCGCGAAGCCCAACCGACGTCACCCGCATCGGCAGGTGACTGGGAAACGGACTCGCGTTGGTGCGGCGGAGGAGTTCCGCGACGTAGGCGGGGTTGAGCACCAACCCCGCCTCGGTCCAGCGCTCGGTCACCGATCGCTCCCCGGCCCCGCCGGCCGGGCTGCCTTCCCGGCATCGAGATCGTTCCAATTGAGAATGGCATTGAACCCCAAGAAGTAGGTCCCCTGGGTCTGCCACCGCCAAAACGGCCGGATCGCAAAGCTCACCACATGGCCTTTGCCTAACGGCGCATCGACCAGCTGCGCGCGCCCCGACAGGTATTGCCCGCCGGCCAAGGTACCCGACAGCAACATGTCATTGGGATTGACCGGGAATTGCATCACCACCCGAGGCCGGGCCTCGTCGCCGCCGAGCCCGAATGCCCTGGCCACCTCGCGGAACTGCGCCATTTGATCGGCCTCGCCCCGGGCCGGCCGGCCCGACGACGCCGAGCTGTCGGCGTCCCACGGCGACAGCGTGAGGCGGCTCGCCATCGGGGTCGTGTTCTGGCCGACCCCCGGAATCTGATTGCCGCCGCCGAAGAACGCCGCGAATTCGGGGGGAATGCCGCCGCCACCGGCATTCAAGACCGGATCTTGGTTGAAGTACACCGGGAGGTTCCCGCCGTCGAACCCGTACACCAAGGGACTCTTCTTGTCGGCGATGACCCCGCGCATGACCGACCCACGAACAAACAACTGCGCCGGGCTCTCGACCGTCACACCCGAGGTCAGGCCGTAGGACGGGAAAATCGTGGCGGTCGATCCTTCCACGATCAGCGTGCCACCCGCCTGAACGAATTTGGCCAGCTCAAGCAATCCTTCCATCCCCATCCCACCCCGAATGTCGTCGCTCTGGTCGAGGGCGCCGAGATTCGGCGTGGTGGTTGATTTTTGGTAAGGGAGCGGCGCGGCGCCGGTCTTGGCGATGCCGTTCACCTGGGCCGTGGCGCTGCCGCCGACATGCGGGAAGATGATGACGTCGTACTTGGACCGGAGATTCCCTTGCGCAAGCTTCTGATCGGCAAAGTACTGATAGGGAACGCCATAGGTGTCGAGCGCGGCCCGGACCCAGCCTTCGTCTTGGGTCCGCTGCCAGCTGTGCACGTACCCGATCCGCGGCACGTCGAGATCGTGGCTCTTGACGCCGGGCGCGGCCGCCACGGCAAAAGCCGAGAGGCCGAGTTCAATCAGGGTTGGCTCGAGCTTAGCACGATCTGCATTCGCGATGATGAACGCACCGGCCCGGAACGAATGGCCCGCCGCCTGAAAGTCCTCCTCGGCCGCCTGCATCGGCACCCCGACGTGCCGGTACCGCAGCGTCATCAGGTTGTTGTCGCTGGTATGATCGACGATCACCACGGGGCCAGTGCCTGCGATCCCGCCGGCGGCCCGGACATCGGCCATAATCATCGTCATTGGCTGATCGAGAACCCCCTTCTCGGCGACCGGCGTGATCGTCAGGTTCCGCATCAGGCCGAACGTCCACCCGGTGTCGTCGTAGGGGCGCGGATTGGCCGGGGCGTAGTTCTGGACCGAGAAGTACATCTCGGCCAGGGTGCGATACGGTTGGTCGGCCCGGACCACGTAGTCGCCCGCCTGGACCTGGACCTTCCCGGCGGCAAACGACCCGGTGGCCCGATGAATCTCGAGACCCTGGCGCCGAAGGTCGTTGACCGCTTGCGCGGCGTCCGCCTTCCGGCGCTGGCCCGCCGGAATCACCCAGGCATAGGGCGCGCCGGTCTTGCCCTTGTCCACCGCTCGCTTGTTCTTGAGCCAGTAGTTTTCGAGGTAGAGCTCCCGGTTCTTGGCCACGTGGTTCAGCACGATCAGCAATGCCGATTGCTGGATGTTGGTGTTATTCCTGGGGCCCCACGCGATCGAGGCGAGCGGCGGGTTCGGACGGAACCATTCGCGGCTGGTGGTCGTCGCGGGCGGACGGATCGTCGTGGTATCCGGCCCGTAACTCTGGACCTCGTAAAACCGACCCACGGCGTTGTGGGTGTGGGCAATGAAGAACATGTAGTTTGGTACCCAGCCGTCGTAGAACCCGTAGGTCCACACCCCGGGCACACCCCGCTTCGTCATCTCCATGACCTCAGTCTTGGCCAGGAGCCACCACTCATCCACCGTAATCGGGTCGAGGGACTCGTTGTACGGGCCGGTCCCGGTCGAAGCGTAGAGATAGGTGACTGACTCGTGGAGGTCGTGCATGATAGTCGGGGTCCACTCCACGAACAGCTTGGTGACATTCTTGGTGAGGGCCAGGAACTGTCCCATCCCGTCGCGATTGTTGTCATGGGCCACGTACTTGCCCCAGTACATCAGCGGCAATCGTTGGGCACCGGCGGGCTGCTTCTTGTTGTAGTAATAGGTATCGACGTGTTTCTCGCGGCCGTCGACTTCGATGACCGGGGTAATGAAGGTGATCACGTTCTTCCGGATCGCCTGGATGTAGGGCGTCTCTTCCACCGCGAGCCGGTAGCCCAACTCCATCAGCATCTCGGGCCCCCCGGTCTCCGGCGAGTGCATCCCGCTCGTGAGCCAGTAGATCGGCTTGGCCGTCCCGATGATCCGGCGGGCTTCGGCCTCGGTGGTTCTCCGCGGGTCGGTCAGCGAGGCCAGCATGCCCCGGTACTGCTTGAGTTTCCGAATCGTCTCCGCGTCGGCGATGGCCGTGACGATCATCTCGCGGCCTTCTTCGGTGGTGCCGATGCTCCAGGTCAGCACCCGGTCCGAGGCCTGGTCGAGCGCCTCGAAATAGCGATGGATGTCTTTCGCATAGGTCAGCTCGCCGGGGGTGCCCACGATCCGGCCCAGGAACTTGAGCGGAGTCGGGACGGTGGCCGAGGCGGGGAGATGATCGACGAGTTCGGTCGAGATCCGGGGATCGCGGAGGTATTCCTTGATCTTCTTGGTGTACTCCTGGTCCACCGCTTGTCCGCTCTGGGCCGATATCGCCCCAGGCCGAGCGGTGCTGACGGCAACTAACAACGCGGTGAGCCGGGCAATCGACGCGCCGAGCGCCGCCCGTTTCGAGTGTCGCATCCGGTCTTCCTCTCTGGCTTTGAATCCTGACGCCGCGAATGCGGCTTCCCCAACAATACTCGGACGTCCGGGGTTTTGCCGCCGGTTACCGCCCCCGCCGGTTGGGAGTCGGTGACCGAACGGGGTGTTTGGGCGGACCGAGAGGGCCGCGGCGCGGAGGGCTGGGCGAACGGCCCGGCCGGTCGGATGGCCGAATTGGCGGATCGGGCATCGGGCGCCCTGGGATCTTACGGGGTGACATTCTGCCCCGGTCGTTGCCGGACGACCACCACCGTCACGTTGTCGCTGCCGCCGGCTTGACTCGCGAATTCTTCGGGCCGCTGCAGGTAGATGGCCCGCTCTGCCCCAGTCGACGTCTCCGCGGGATACCACACTTGGATGACGACGCGGCGCCGGTCATCGGGGTTCTTGGTATAGAGTTCCGGGCGGGTCGGATCGGTCCAAGAGAACTCTTGGGTTCCCACCGGGTACGGTCCGGACGGCACCTCGAAAGGGTGCTCGGCAACCTTCGGACTGATCCTCTAAAAGACGTATCCGGCCCCGGCCACCACCAGCAGCAGGACCGCCGGGAGGAACTTGGTCCATTTTTTCATCCGAGGATCCTGTCGGTCAAGGCAAACACGAAGACAACCACGCTCATCACCCCATTCATGGTAAAGAACGCCGCGTCAAGCCGGGAGAGGTCACCGGGTTTGACGAGTCGATGTTCGTACCAGAGAATCCCGGCCGCCACCGCCAACCCGACGTAGTACCACGCCCCGAATCCCACACCCCACCCGAACAGCGCCAGCGCTGGAATGGTCACCCCGTGAAGCAGCTTGGCCATCAGAATGGCCCGACGCTCGCCTAACCGCACGACCGCACTCTTGAGACCTTCGCGGCGATCGAAATCTTCGTCCGGCAGGGCATAGAACATGTCGAACCCGGCCACCCAGGTGGCGACGGCCACCGTCAGCGCGACGAGCAGCCAGGCCGGATCGCTCCAGGCTCCGGTAATCGCGAGATAGCCACCGACCGGCGCGATGGCGAGACCCATCCCGAGCCAGAGGTGCGGCCACCAGGTAAAGCGTTTCGAGAGGCTGTAGCCCATGACCCAGACCAGCGCCACGGGACTCAAGTAAAGGCAAAGCCGGTTGAACGACCCGGCCGCGGCCAGAAACACGACTGCCGCCACCGCCACCGAGATCCAGGCTTGCCGGACCGTCAAGGCCCCGGTCGGGAGTTCCCGGTTCATCGTCCGGGGGTTCCGGGCGTCGAACTCACGGTCGGCGATCCGATTGAAGGCCATGGCCACCCAACGCGCCGCGGAAAACGCGATGGCGACCTGGACCACCACCCACCCGGAGACCGGATGAGTCATCGAGGCCGCCACCACCCCGAGCATCGCGAACGGCAGCGCAAACAGGGTGTGGGGGAGCTTGACGAAATTGAGGTACCGAACCAGCACCGACCGCCCCTCGAACGTTTGGCCCTCGCGGTGTCCTTCCCGCTGAACCCCGACGCTCATAGCCCCAACTTGCTCCACATCGCATCAACCGCCGACTTGGTCGCCGGGTCCATCTCGATGAGCGGGGGCCATTCCCTCGTCTGGCCCTCCTCGGGCCATTTCCGGGTGCCATCGATGCCCATCTTGCTGCCGTACGTGAACGCCCGGCTGGCATGGTCGAGCACATCGACCGGCCCCATACTGAAGCGGACGTCCCGTTCGGGGTCGATGTTGTTGAGGGCAATCCACCACGCTTCGTCGGGATCCTGGACGTTGACGTGCTTGTCCACCACCACGATGACCTTGGCCAACGACATCAGACCGGCGCCCCACATGGCGTTCATGACTTTAGACGCTTGCCCTGGATACTGTTTGTCGATGGCCACGAACACGAGGTTGTGGAAGATCCCGCACGCCGGCATGTGGTAGTCGACCACCTCGGGCGTGGTGAGCTTGAGCAACGGCAGAAAAATCCGTTCGGTGGCGTGACCGAGGTAGTAGTCTTCCATCGGCGGGCGGCCCACCAGCGTGGCGGGAAAGATCGGGTCCTTCCGCATCGTCACGCAGGTGATGTGCACGGCCGGATACTGATCGGCCAGCGAGTAGAAACCGGTGTGGTCCCCGAACGGCCCCTCGGTCACCAGCGGTTCGGCCGGATCGATGTACCCTTCAAGCACGATGTCGGCCTCGGCCGGTACCTCGAGATCGCAGGTCACCGCCCGGGCCAGCTCGACCGGCGATTTCCGCAAGAAGCCGGCAAACAGGAACTCGTCGATCATCGGCGGCAACGGCGCCGAGGCGGAGTACATCGCCGCCGGGTCGCCGCCTAACGCGATGACGACCGGCATCTTCTCACCCTTCTCGGCCATTTCCCGCCAGTGAGCGGCGCCTACCTTATGGCGCTGCCAGTGCATGGCCACCGTGTTCTTGCCGATGACCTGGACCCGGTACATCCCGACGTTCCGGATCCCCCGCGACGGGTCTTCGGTAATCACCATCGGCAGGGTAAGGTAGGGGCCGCCATCGCCCGGCCACGTCACGAGCACCGGCAACTTCGCGAGGTCGACCTCGTCGCCTTGCCAGACCACCTCCTGGCACGACGGCCGCCCACTCCGGACCTTCGGCGGGAACTTGGCCACCTCCGCCAACTTCGGCAGCATGGCGAGTTTCCCGAAAATCCCCTCGGGTACTTTCAAGTTGAGCAATTCGGAAATCCGCCCGCCGATCTCGTCGAGCCGCTCGACGCCGAGCCCGAGGCACATCCGCCGCATCGACCCGAACAAGTTGATGCCGACCGGAATCGGGTGCCGGGCACCCGAGTCCGAAATCGGGTTCTCGAACAGCAGCGCCGGCCCCCCGCCCGGACTCTTCATGACCCGGTCGGCGATCTCCGCCATCTCGAGCCGGGTCCGCACCGGATGCCGAATCCGAACCAACTCCCCAGCCTTCTCAATGGCCGCCACAAACTCCCGCAAACTATCGAGTGCCATCCCCTACTCCCCCCCCGAGTGCCGAACCAACGTGGATCGCACAGATCCCGCCCCGCAACAGACGGTAGCTGACCCCCCCAAACCCGGCCCGTTCCATCTTGGCCTTGAGTTCGTCCGGTCCCGGGAACGCCAGCACCGACTCCGGCAAGTAGGAATAGGCGCTCCGGTGTTTCGAAACCAATCGGCCGATGAACGGTAACACCCGCCGGAAGTAGAAGAAGTAGAGGCCCCGAAGCGGCTGCCAGGTAGGAGTCGTGAACTCGAGCACCACGAGTTTGGCGCCGGGCTTGAGCACTCGGCCTGCCTCGATCAACCCCCGGTCGAGATCCATCAGGTTCCGGACCCCAAACCCCACGGTGGCGCCATCGAATTGCTCGGAGTGGAACGGGAGATCGAGCGCATCGGCCGCCACCGGGACCACCGCCGCCGACTTGCCCCGGCCAAGATCGAGCATCGGCTTGACGAAATCAGCCCCGATCACCCGGCCCCGAAACGCCGGATCGTTGCCAAGTGTGGCGGCCAAATCGAGCGTGCCGGCGCAGAGATCGAGGTACGTCCCCGCCGGGGCCCGCTCCCAGCCCAGCGCCTTGACGGCATCGCGGCGCCACCGCCGGTCGATGTTCAGGCTAAGCACGTGGTTGAGGAGGTCGTACCGCGGGGCAATGGCCGTGAAAATCCCCCGGACGTAGGCCCGTTTCGCGACCCCGCCCTCGAGGGGTAATTCCTTGTCCGTCGCTAACATAGGCGAAGAAATTAGCCTACCGCCGACCCGCCTCCAAGAACACCGTCCGGAGTCGATCCGCCACCTTGAGCTCCTCCCCGTCCCGCAGCACCCGGGTCCGCGCCGTCGCATGCCACCTGGTGGTATCCCGGTCCTTGGTGATGATCACCTCGAGTTCTACCCGAGGGGTACCTTTGACCAAGGCGGCCCGGAGCGAGTCCTTCGTCAGTCGGATGTCGCGCTCGTCCCACGTCAGATCCGCGTCAACGTAGCCTGCCGTGTTTTCATCGAGCCGGCAAGTCAGACCCGGGATGTCCTGCAACCGGCCGACGATTCGGGCCGCCCGGGCATTCCATCGCTCAGCCTCGGCCTGGTGATCCTGGCGGACGAACCGTTCCAGCGCCACCACCAACCCGATCACTTCTTCCTTGCCGACTTTCATGCCCCGGCCGACGTTGTCGAACGGCGTCGCGTTCCGCCGGGCCGCCTCGATCAGGTCCTTCCGGCCGGCCAAGATCCCGGACGACTGAGGACCCCCGATGACCTTGCCGCCGGACATCACCACCAAGTCGGCTCCCGCGTCGAGAAACCGCCGGAGACTGCCCCAGGGCGGCAAGTCGGACGCCATGTCGATCAACACGGGGACACCGGCTTTCCGGCCCATCGCAATCAGGTCTTCCTGCTTCACTAGCCGCGGATCCGGCGGGGGCGCCCGGCCGGCCGAAAGCGGCGGCGCGAACATCCCTTGGCGCTCGGCGTTGGAGAGCCCGGCGATGAACGCCGTCTTCGGGCCGAGTTTGGCCTCCAGGTCGGCCCGGGTGGCCCCTTCAGCGATCGTGGCGCCGGCCACCCGATAGGCCCGGTCGTAACCGAATCGCTGGCATGATTGGATCAGACACTCACGCCGGTCCCACGTCGGGTGGGGCAAGGCCGCGATCTTCTCCTCGTCGGTACCCGTTAGGCAGGCCGCGGCCCCAAGCACCAGGCCCGAGAACCCGCCCGCCGTGACCAACGCCGCCTCGGCGCCGACCAAGGCCGCCACCCGCTGGCCGGCCGCCAGCGTCAACTCATGGATGTCGACGAAGAACTCGTTGGCTTCGGCCATGGCTTCGAGGACCTCCGGCGCCATCCGCCCGCCCCCGAGCCGAGAGATATGCTCGTGCGCCCCAAGGTGGGGCCGGACGCCGAGCAGCCGGGTGTAGACGTTGTGCTCGAGATCGGCGACCGGGCGGACGGGAGTCTCGCCCCGGACCGAAGGCAGCGCGACAGCCACCGTCGCGGCCCCGACAAATGCCCGGCGGCTCAAGCTCCCCTGGTGATCGGTCATTGGGCGGATCCTTTCGCGGGTATCGGCCTCGGACGAGGCGCCGAGCCCAACGGTAGAGCCGACCCGGGCCGCTCGCAACCCGGTGGGCCCTTGATCGCCGCCGTGCCGCCCCTTCTATTCCGGCAACCCAAAGGACCCTCCCATGCGCCGCCTGCTCTGTCCGATCGCCCTCGCAACCCTTCCGGTACTGCTGGCGGCCCAGGCCGCCCCGACGACCACCGCTATCAAGGCGGCCCGGATGCTCGATCTCGCCTCCGGTCAGATGGTGACCAATCCGGTCATCGTGGTCCAGGGCAACCGGATCGTCTCACTCGGCCAAGCCACCGTGCCGAAGGACGCCCGGGTCGTCGACCTCGGCGACGTGACGCTCCTCCCGGGGTTCATCGACCTCCACACCCATCTCTCCGCCGAGATTTCGGCGGCCTCGTTTGTGGCGCCGGTCACCCTGACCATGGCCGACGCCGCCTTCAGCGCGGCCCATTTCGCCCGAAAGACGGCGCTGGCCGGATTCACGACCGTTCGTGATTTCGGCGGCGATGTGACCGTGGCCCTCGGCAAGGCGGTTGACCGCGGGTTGACGGTCGGACCCCACATCGTGCCCTCGCGGGAATCCATCGGTATCACCGGCGGGCATTGCGACGTCACCGGCTTCGCCCCCGGCATCGCGGAACAGCGGCCCGAGGACGGGGTGGCCGACGGACCCTGGGGCGTCGTCCAAGCCGTTCGCTACCAGATCAAGCACGGGGCGCAGGTCATTAAGATCTGCGCCACCGCCGGGGTTCTGTCCCTCGAGGGACCGGTTGGCGCCCAGCAGTTGAGCGATGAGGAGCTCAAGGCCATCGTCGACGAGGCGGCCCGCCATGGGGTCCGGGTCGCGGCCCACGCTCATGGAACCGAAGGAATCAAAGCGGCCGTCCGCGCCGGCGTCACCACGATCGAGCATGGCTCGATGCTCGACGACGAAGCCATCGCCTTGATGAAGGCCAGGGGCACCTATCTGGTGCCGACCACCTACTTGGTCGACCGGATCAACTTGGCGGTCCTGCCGGCATTGGTTCGGAGCAAGGCTGAAACGATCCTGCCGCTGGCCCGGGCCAGCCTTCGGAAGGCCATAGCGGCCGGGGTCAAGATCGGGTTCGGCACCGATGCCGGGGTCTACCCCCACGGCGAGAACGCCGGCGAGTTCGTCGCCTACACCAAGCTCGGCATGTCCCCACTCGACGCGCTCCGCTCGGCCACCATCGTCGCCGCCGAGGCCCTGGGGGTCACCGACCGGGGAACCATCGCCCCGGGCAAGCTGGCCGACCTGATCGCCGTCCCTGGCGATCCGCTCCGGGACATCACCGCCACCCAACGGGTGAGTTGGGTCATGGTCGGCGGCCGGATCGTAACGCCGCAATGACCCGGCACTCGCCCTGGCCACTCGGGTGCCGGGTTCCTACGTTTCGTTCGCGTTTCATCTAGCAACCTGGAGCCGTCTATCCGTCCCGGATCTCTTCGTGGGCAAACCGATCAAGCGGTGGTTGCCCTCGCCAAGGACGGGGTAGATGAGGCGTATCGCGAGCTGGTCCACCGTTACGAACGGCCGGTATTCTCGCTGGTGTTCCGAATGGTCCGGAACCGGGAGCTCGCTGAGGACCTGGCCCAAGAGACCTTTGTGAAGGTCCTGAACGCCATTCAATCTTACCGGCCGGAATTCAAGTTTTCCTCTTGGGTCTTCAAGATCGCCAACAACGCCGCCATCGATCACCTCCGAAAACGGGAGCTCGACACCCTGTCGCTCGAGGGATCACCCCACGCGGACACCCCCGAGTTGATCGAGGCCACCGCGCCCCAGATCGGCGGGCGGGGCGAGAACCAACTCGACGAAGTCGCCAACCGGGAACTCGGCGGCACCATCGAGGACGCCATTGCGAAGCTCAGGCCGGAATACCGGTCCTGCATTTTGCTGCGCCATGTCGAGGGACGGGGCTATGAAGAAATCGCCGAGATGCTCAGTCTTCCGCTCGGGACAGTGAAGACCTATATCCACCGAGCGAGAAACGAGCTCCGGATTCTCCTGCGCGAGGTTCGCGATGAGTGACCTTTTGTCGGTTACGTTTTGTTTTGGAACGTTGAAACAAGATTCGCGTGGGTGCCGTACAAGGGTCTGACTATGAAATCTCTAACGAACCACCTCACCGCTGACGACGTCGATGCGTTTCACACTGAATCGCTGCGATCCGAAATGCGGATTCATCTGGAAACATGCGAGGATTGCCGACGGTTGGTGGTTCTCGATCGTGAAGTCTTGTCGATGATGAACCGGCTACCGAGCTATGGACCTCAGACTGGGTTCGTCGATCGGATCATGGCACGGGTGGAGATCGCAGTGCCGGCCCCGGTGCCGGTGCTGTCCTTCCCGAAGCTCACCACCCGCCGGGTCGCCGCCCTGGCAGCGCTCGCAGCCGGGATGATCATCAGTGTCGGGTGGTCGGCGGCTAACCGCGCGGTATTGGACGGATGGCTCGACGGGGCCGAGTCGGCACTCTGGAGCGCCGGGGCCACGCTTTGGCAACAGGCGCTGGCCGTCATGACTGCCACGTCATGGCTTGAAAGCCTCCGGCAGTTGTCCGGTGCCCCGGTCCGGCTAGCCGCGGTTGCCATCGTCGTCATCGGATCGTACGCCGGCGGAGTGGTGGCGCTCCGCCGGCTCGTCACGCCGGCGGCCGGACCGGAGGCGAATGCCCTGCTTTAGTCTCGGGCTTACCCTGCTGGCGTTGAGCGGTACCGCGGCGGTGCGGAACGCCGTTTCGTCCGGCGGCCCCGTCGTCAATCTGGGCGGGAAGGTTACCGGGCAGAGTCCCGCGCTCGACCGCGAGCCCGCCCTCGTGGCTCCGGCGGCCGGACCGGTGGCGCGCACCGTCACCAACTTCGCAGGGGTCATCGGCTCCTTTTTGACCTTGGGATTGGTGGGATTCGGCCTCGTCCTCTTTGGGCAATCGAACCTCGAGGTCGTGTCCGACACCGTGAGCCACAGCTTCCTCCGCTCATTCATGGTCGGGTTGCTGGCCCAGGTCCTGGTCGTGCCGACGTTCGGCATGTTGGTCGTTGGATTGGTCTTGAGCGTGGTCGGGGTCCTCTTGGTGCCATTCGTAATCGCCGTCTACGCCCTGCTGGTCCTGGCCGGGGTGTTAGGCGGGTTCTTGGCCGTCTCCCACGCCATGGGCGAAACCCACACTCGGCGACGGATGGCCCGCGGGGATGCGCTCTCGCCGAACAGCTATCGGTATCTGGTGGTGGGCCTCGGCGGCCTGGCCTCGGTCTGGCTGGCCTGGGTCTGTTTCGGGTGGGTCCCGGTGGCTGGAACTTTGATTCTCGGTGCCGCGATCATCGCTACGTGGCTCCTCGGCACGGTTGGACTCGGGGCGGCGGTCCTCAGCCGGGGCGGCGTTCAGCCGAGTTTTGCCGGACGGTACCTCCCGACCGAGATGCTGACCGATGAGTATCTCTGGGCCACGCCGCAGCAGGGCGTCCCCGCGGTGAAACGGCCAACCCCCAAGTAAGAGCAGCCCGGGTGGGTCCCTACTGATTGATGACCGGCAGGGCCATCGAGCGGGCTCCAGCCTCCTTGGCAATCGCTTTGGCCGTCGCCAGCAGGGCCACCGCGGCGGGACTCTTTGGGTTGCCCACCACGACCGGCGACCCGGCATCAGCCGCTTCGGCCAATCCCGGCTCCAGCGGGATCTTCCCGAGCAACGGCACTCCGAGTTCGTCGGCCAACCGCTGACCACCGCCGGACGAAAAGAACTCGATCCGTTTGCCGGTGTCGGGGTCGGTGTAGCCGCTCATGTTCTCAACGATGCCCAACACGGGCACGTTGACCCGCTCGAACATCTTGGCGCCGCGCAACGCATCACCGACGGCCATTTCCTGGGGCGTGGTGACGATGACCGCGCCTGACACCTGCACCGACTGCACCAGCGACAACTGGGCATCGCCGGTGCCGGGCGGCATGTCGACGATGAAGAAATCGAGTTCGCCCCACTCGACGTCCCGGAGGAACTGCTGGATCACCTTCATGATGATCGGGCCGCGCCAGATGGCCGGGGCGTCGCGATCGACCAGGAAGCCGATCGACATCAGCTTGACGCCGAACGATTCGAGCGGCTGAATTCGGCCCGCCACGACCGGCGGTCGTTCAAACCGTCCGAACATCCGGGGCACGTTCGGGCCGTAGATATCGCAGTCCATGACCCCGACGCGTTTCCCGCTCGCCGCGAGCGCCACCGCCAGGTTGACCGCGACGGTCGACTTGCCGACCCCGCCCTTCCCCGATGACACCGCGATCACCTTACCCAGGCCCGGGAACTCCGCCGCGGTCGGCGGGGCCGGCATCCCGGTCGATTGGGGCCCCGGGGCTCCGCTCGGCGGGGCGTGGGTCGCCTGGCTCGGACCGGCTGGATCGACGACGGTGATCTTGACCTCGGTAATGCCCTCAATGGCCTTGAGCCCCGACCGGGCATCGCGTACCAGGGTGGCCGGATCGGCCCGGGTCAGCAGGAACGTGAAGGAGACTCGGCCTTCGGGGGTGACGGCCAAGTCGCGGACCATCCCGGCGGACAACAAGTCATTGTCGAGCCGGGGGTTCTTGATTCGGGAGAGCGCGAGGCCGACCTGGGCCTCGAGAGAGTCGGACACGAGGGAACCTCGAGAAAGAGCTAGAGTGCCTGGACCGCTTTGACCTCAGGCACGAACTGTTTGAGACGGGTTTCAATGCCCTGCTTGAGTGTTATCGAGGAGGCCGAGCAGCCGTGACAGGTGCCGCCGAGCCGGACGGTCAGCATGCCCTCGGCTTCGTCAAAATCGATGATTTCGACCGTTCCGCGGTGCGATGCGATGTAGGGTCGGAGTGAGTCGAGGGTCTGTTCGATCCGGTCGATGATTTCCATGGTCGTGGGTCTAATATAAGGCCCCCCGGCCGGAACTACTCCGCTTTGAGGGCCTTGAATAGATCGATCTTTCCGGCCCGCCGGGCCGGGAGGTAGGCCGCCAACACCGCCACCCCGATCAGAATCGCCGGCACCATGACCAGGGTCACCGGGTCGAATGCCTTGATTCCGAACAGCAGGCCTTCGAGCAACTTCCCGACGACCAGGGCCAGGACCAGCCCGACCACGGCTCCACCCGCGACCAAGCGGAGCCCGCCGACCAAGAGCAGCCGAACCACCGTGCTTGGGGCCGCGCCCAGGGACAGGCGGATCCCGACCTCCCGGCTCCGCTGCGACACGGCATAGCTCACCGCGCCGTAGAGCCCGATCGACGCCATCAGGAGCGCGACGAGGGCAAAAGCCAGCAAGGCCGCCGCTCCCATCCGGAGCGGATACGACATCGCCCCGATATGCGCCGCCAGCGAACGGCTCTGCATGACGAACATCTCGGGGGTCACTTCGCGGATCTTCCGGACGATGTCGGCGGCGAGCCGCTCGGGATCGGCGGTGGTCCTTGCGACGAGGAAGTTCGGACCCGAACCCTTCTCGATCGGGGCATAGATGAAGGGCC
Organism: Gemmatimonadota bacterium; assembly: GCA_009692115.1. Taxonomy (NCBI): domain Bacteria; kingdom Pseudomonadati; phylum Gemmatimonadota; species Gemmatimonadota bacterium. The sequence goes on from SHZU01000001.1 coordinate 346,146, forward strand.
TCGGCTCCTCACCCAAACTCCGGATCTTCGCGGTGTTGACGACCCCCACGATTTCCACTTGGCGGGCCCCGGACCAAAACCGCTGGCCCACGGTGGGCCGGCCGGGGAAGAACCGGGCGGCGAACGCCTCGTTCACGAGGGCCGCTCGCCAGATAGTGTCGGTGTCGGTCAGCACCAGGTTCCTGCCCGCCACCACCCGGAGCCCGGCCGCCGGGACGAACCCGGTATCAATCGCGGCCCGGTCCACGTCGAAGGTGCTCCGGCCCGGCGGCGGCTCGACCCCAGGCACCGTGATCTCGCTGCTCTGGTTGCCTAACCAATTCAAGTGCAGGTTCGAGATCAGGCCGACCGAGACGACACTCGGCAACTGGCCCACGGCCCGAACCAAGCGGTCCCGGTTCGCCTCCATGGCGTCGGGGGCCACATTGCCGGGTCCTCCGAACCATACCATGGCGGCGGGGGCGGCCCCGAATCCGGCGTCCACCTTGCGGGCGGCGTCGAGGCTTCGCATGAAGAGCCCGGCGACCAACAGCAGCACCATCGACACCGCCACTTAGCCGCCGACCAGGACACTCCGCGCCGCCCAGCGTTTCCGGCCGCCACCGGTGTTTTCGGTCCGGATGACTTGGGCCAGATCGAGACGAGTGGCTTGGAGAGCCGGCATCAGCCCAAAGAACACCCCGGCGAGTACCGAGACCAGGACCGAGAAACCCAACACCCGCCAGTCGACCGTCAACGCCAGATCGACGGCGACCGGCAGCGGGATGTCGCTCGCCAGCACCAGCCGGAGCGCGGCCCGGCCGAGCCCGGCACCGAGCAGTCCGGGATAGTCGGCGGGCAAAACGCCCGTCACGACGTAGCTGGAACCGTTCAAGCGAATCGGCCGACCGACGACCCCGGGATCGGCTCCAAACGCCCGCCGCCAAAACCGATCGCCCAAAACCGCCACCGGCCCCGGAGCGGTCGGAGCCCCAGCACTTCGAAGTAGTCGGCCGACACCATCTCGACGGTCAGCCGATCGACCCGGCCGGCGACTTCGTACGGGACGAGGGACAGCTTGGCGGTCGCGAGGCCGGAAAACGCCGTCGAGTTCCGGCGAATGTCGGCGACGTCTGGTTCCGAAAACACGTTGTAGGCAAACGAGGAGCTCGACCGATAGAGGTCGACCAGCTCCTCGGGGTGAGACAGGGTCGGCTTGCGGAGGATGACGTCGTTGACCAGCGTGAACATGGCAGTGTTCGCCCCGATCCCCAGCGCCAGCGACAGCACGGCGGTGAGGGCAAAGGCCGGCCGGGCCAGCAGCCGCCGGAAGGCATACCGGGTATCGCGGACCAGCTGCTCGAGCCACCGGCTCCGGGGTTCCAAACCGCCTAACGTCTGGGGCGTCACCACCCGTTTAGCCTCTTTGATCATCGACCCGGCCGCTGACCCTTCGCCGAACGCCTCGAGGAGCTGGCCGGGGGTCCTCCCCGCGGCCAATCCGTCTTCGAAGTGCGCCACCAACTCGCGAAACACTTCCTCCCGCCGGTCGTCGGGCAGCCCGGTGCCGACCACGACCTGGGCCACCCGCTCCGCCACCGGGGTCGGAAGCCCCGCTGCCCGGGCGAGCCGCTCCACCGCAAGGCGGTCGATCCGGCCCTCGAATCCGCGGTTCCTCATCCGCCCTCCGCCGGCATCGGCGTCAGGAGGCCAAGGCCCATCATCACCCGGAACAACTCCTGCCACTGGGCGCGCTGGGTCTCGAGGGTGGCGAGGCCGGGATCAGTGATCCGGTAGTAGCGGCGCTTGCGGCCGGAAGGAAGCGAAACCCAGCGGCTTTCAACCAGGCCCTTCGACTCGAGGCTGTAGAGGAGGGGATAGAGAGTCGACTGCCCTAAGGCCAGCACGCCGTCAGAGCGCTCAGTCAACAACTCGGCGAGCTCGTAGCCGTACATCTCCCGGCGGGTGAGGAGCTGGAGGACCGCAACGGGCCCCGCCCCACGAATCAATTCCCGTTTGACCACCATACTTCAGTCGGCTCCGATTATGCATCGGCCAGCATAGTACTCTGTTCGTGGCTAATCGTTAACAATTGGAACGTCGGCGGATCCGTTCGCCAGGTACGCCCGGGCCGCGGCCAGGACCGTGGCCTGCACCTCGCCGAGTTGCCCTGCCAACGAAAGTCCGGCGGCCTTGATGTGCCCGCCGCCACCGAATAGCTTGGCAAATCGAGCCACGTCGACGTCCCCAACCGACCGGAGCGAGATCTTGATCCGGCCTTGGGCAATCTCCCGAAACAACAGGGCCATCTTGATGCCGGAAATCGACCGGGCGTGTTCCACCACGCCATCGAGATCATCGCTGGTCACCCCGTGCCGCTCGACCGCGCCGGGCGGGACCGTGATCCACGCGAGGCCCACGTCGCGTTCGACCACCAGGGTCTGCAGCGCCTCCGCCAGCAGCCGGACCCGGCCCTCGGGCGCCCCGGCATACACATCCAGATAGATCGCTTCGGGATCGATCCCGCGGTCGAGGAGCTCGGCGGCAATTCGGAGGGTGCGCGGGCGGGTGTTGGAAAACCGGAACCCGCCGGTGTCGGTAAGAATGCCGACATAGAGCGCCCGCGCCGCCGCCTGGGTGAGGGGCCACTCGTTGGCCAGGGCAATCTCGACGATCAGCTCCGCCGTGGCCGCCGCCGACTGATCGACATACAAGGGTCCGGGCGGCAGAGTGCCCGATCCGACGTGGTGATCGACGCACCCGACCGGAACCCCGCGGCCCCGGACCGTTTCCGCCAGCATTCCAAGCCGGCTCAGGTCGCTGATATCGAGGACGATGATGGCATCGGCTCGCCGGAGCTCCTTCACGGCCTCCGGCGTTTTGTCGACGCCAGGCAGGTCTTGAAACAGAAACTGGAATCGGGGCGGGGTCGGCGTCGGGTTGGCGATCGTGGCCTTCACCCCAATGGCGCGAAGGAGATGGACCAACCCCACCTCACTGCCGAGCCCGTCGCCGTCGGGATTGACATGGGTGGTCAGGCAGACCCGGCTGCCGGGAACGAAAAGCCGGGTCAAGTCCAAAGCGGCGGCGAGCTTGTCAGCAGTCAGGGTAATAGTCATGGCGCCAGGAAAATACACCCGTGACCTCTTCCGCTGGAGCGAGTCGAGGCCCATTATTGGCCATGCGCCGACTTACCCTGACTCATTGGATCCTGATCGGCACCCTGGCGGGTGCCCTCATCGGATACCTCGACCACAATGTCTGGCTCGAGACCGACGTCGCCGAGGGCCTCAAACCCCTCTCCACCATTTTCATCCGAATGATCAAGTCGATCGTAGCGCCGCTGATCTTCAGCAGCCTGGTCGTCGGGATCGCGGGACATGGCGACGACCTGAAACAGGTGGGGCGGCTCGCCTTCCGGTCAATTCTCTATTTCGAAGTGGTCACGACGATTGCCCTCTTCGTCGGATTGGCCGCCGCCCACATCGGCAAGCCCGGCGTCGGCGTCGCCCTGACCGCCTCGGCCACCGAAGGCCAGCAGTTCGCCAGCTCGCAGACGACCTTGGCCGGCGTTCTGGAACACACGGTTCCGGCCAGTATCGTCGACGCCATGGCCAAGAACGAGACCCTCCAGATCGTGTTCTTCTCCGCCCTGTTCGCGATGGCGCTGACCCAGGTCAAGGGCCGCCCGAAAGAGGTCATGCTCGAGGTGTGTGAAAGCCTGGCGCAGGTCATGTTCAAGTTCACCGGCCTAGTCATGAAGTACGCCCCGATCGGCATTGCCGCCGCGCTCGGCGTGACCATCGGCAAGAACGGACTCGGCGTCCTGTTCAACCTGGGCAAACTGGTCTTGACACTGTATGTGGCGTTGATCGTGTTCGTGCTGGTGGCATTGGTGCCGGTGGCGTTGATCGCCCGGATCAATTTGCGGAAGTTCTGGCACTGGACGAAGGAGCCTTGGCTCCTGGCCTTCACGACGGCCTCGTCCGAGGCGGCGCTCCCGCTCGCGCTCGAAAACATGGAGAAGTATGGGGTGCCGCGGCGGATCGTCTCGTTCGTGCTGCCAACCGGGTACTCGTTCAACCTCGACGGCTCGACCCTCTACCTGGCCGTGGCATCGATCTTCGTGGCGCAAGCTGCCGGGATCGACCTGCCGCTCACCACCCAATTGCTGATGATGCTGACCCTGATGCTCACCAGTAAAGGGGTTGCCGCGGTCCCCAGGGCCTCCCTGGTCATTCTCTCCGGCACCCTGACCCAGTTCGGCCTTCCCCTCGAGGGTATTGCCGTGATCCTCGGCGTCGATGCGTTCATGGACATGGCCCGCACGTCGGTCAATCTGCTCGGCAACTGCCTCGCCTCCGCTGTCATGGCACGCTGGGAAGGCGAGCTGAAGGAGTCTTAGAGGCTCGGCACTCGGCTGAGTGCCGAGTGCCGAGCCTCTAAATCAACATCCCGGCGATGGCGGCTGAGATGAAATTGGCCAAGGTACCGGCCAACATGGCCCGGAGGCCTAGTTTCGCTAACTCGCCCTTGCGTTCCGGCACCAGGGCCCCGATCCCGCCGAGTTGAATCCCAATTGAGCTGAAATTGGCGAATCCCGCCAGCGCGAACGAGGCGATGGTGAAGGAACGCGGGTCGAGGCTTGCCTTCAGCGGGCCGAGTTCGGCGAAGGCGATGAACTCATTGAGGACAGCCCGGGTCCCGAGGAGCCCCCCGACGACGCCGCTGTCCTGCCAGGGCACGCCCAGGACCCAGGCCACCGGACGCCCCACCCAGGCCAACACCGACTGGAGATTCTCGGGGAAGAACGGGAGCCAGCCGTGAATCAGCCCCATGGCACCGTTGGCCAAGGCCACGAGGGCCACGAACGACACCAGCATCGCGATCACGTTCAGCATTAGATGGAGGCCCTCGCCGGTACCTCGGGCGGCGGCATCGATCACATTGACGTCGGTTTTCGGAAGGTCGAGCTTGACTCGTCCGAAGGTTTCCGGCGTTCCGGTTTCCGGCTCGAACAGCTTGGCCAGCATGATCGTGCCGGGTGCGGTCATGATCACCGCGGCCAGCAGGTGACGGGCCTCGACACCAAACGCGATGTAGGCGACCATGATCGAGCCCGAAACATGGGCCATCCCGGAGGTCATGACCGTCATCAGTTCCGATCTGGTCATCCTCGGGAGAAAGGGCCGGATGGTGAGGGGCGCTTCGGTTTGTCCCATGAAGATCGAGGCGCCCACGTTGAGGCTTTCCGCCCCGCTGGCGCCCATGGTCTTGCTCATCACCACCGCGAAGCCCCGGACCACGACCTGCATGATCCCGAGGTAGTACATGACGGCGAACAGGGCCGAGACGAAAATGATGGCCGGCAGGATCTGGAAGGCGAAGATCATCCCGAGGCTGGAATTGGCCTTGCCGAGTTCCCCGAAGACGAACGCCGATCCGATGTAGGAGTAGTGAAGCACCGCGGTGACCGACTCGCCGAGACGTTTGAAGACCTCCTGCCCAATCGGGACCCGCAAGACGAAGATGGCAAACACCACCTGGAGGCCAAGTCCCCACGCCACCACGTTCCAGCGGATGGCCCGCCGGTTGCTCGACAGGAGATAGCCGGTCCCGATGATGAGGACGATGCCGAGGAGACCACGGAACCGGGTCAGGAGCGGCGTCGGGGCGGCCACCGGAACCGGAACGGCGGCCTGGGTGGTCACCGCGGCCGGCCCGCTGTCGACGCCCGGCGTGGCCTGGCCCACCAAGGTGCCGATCGCCCGTCCTGCCGCCCCGGGGAGGGCCCACGAACCAACCACCGCGAGGGCAAGCAGTGCGATCGCGAGCCCCGTTCTCCTCAGCCGTCCACCGTCCATTGTGCGCTCCTGCCGATTAAGTTGGGTGCGTGTCTTCGATTGACCTGATCGTCGTCGTAGTCTATCTCACCGGGTCGATTGCGATCGGGTTGTGGACCGCCCGGTCTCAATCGTCCGCCAGCGACTACTTCCTGGGTGCCCGCGATCTTCCCGCGTGGGCCATTCTGCTCTCCATCGTCGCGACCGAAACATCGGCCCTCACCGTCATTTCGATTCCGGGGGTCGGGGCCCGGGGCAACCTCGCCTTCCTCCAGCTTACCTTCGGTTACCTGTTGGGGCGAATCTTGGTCGCTTCGTGGCTGCTCCCCGGCTACTTCCGAGGGGAGCAGGAGACCGCCTACCAGCGAATCGAGAACCGGTTCGGGGTCCGGACTCGCCGGATCACGTCGCTGGTATTCTTGGTGACCCGGGCCCTCGGCGATGCGGTCCGGGTCTTCGCGAGTGCCATCCCGATGGCGTTGGTGACTGGCTGGAGTGTCCCGACGTCGGTATTGGCCATCGGCATTATCACAATGATCTACACTTGGTTCGGCGGGTTCAAGGCAGTCGTCTGGACCGACGTGCTCCAGTTGACGGTGTACGTCGCCGGCGGAATCGGCGCCCTCTGGGTGGCGTGGGGCCTGGCCGGAGGGCCGGGAGCGGCCCTTTCCGCGGCGGCGGCGGCCGGCAAGCTCCAGGTGTTCGACCTGTCGCTCAACCTCACGTCGACCTATACCCTGCTTGGGGGATTGGTGGGTGGGGCCTTGTTGTCGGCGGCGTCCCATGGAACCGACCACTTGATCGTCCAGCGCCTCCTCGCCTCCCGGTCGCTGGCGGCGGCCCGCACCGCGTTGATCGGCTCGGGGGTCGTGGTCATCCTGCAATTCACGCTGTTCCTGTTGATCGGGAGCGCGCTCTGGGCGGCCAACCTCGCTCCCCCCGACCGGCCGGCGGACCAGCTCTTTCCGATGTTCGTGCTGACCCATCTTCCGCCGGGCCTGGGCGGCCTCGTCATTGCCGGCATTCTCGCCGCCGCCATGGGAACCCACAGTTCCGCCATCAACTCGATGGCCTCCTCGGCCACCCACGACCTCTACGCCGGCTGGACCGGTCGGCGGGACCCGGGCCACCTGTTGAAGATCGGGAAGCTCTTCTCGGCGGCCTGGGGGGTGATCCTGATGCTCGGCGCCCTGTTCTTTCATCGCTTCACGAGCCAGAATGATTCTCCGGTCGTGGTGCTGGCGCTCTCGATTGCTTCGATCACCTACGGGGCCCTACTCGGCACCTATGTCCTGGCCAGCGTGAACGCCCGAGCGAAGGCTCGGGACGTGATCACCGCACTCGTCTTCACGGTGGTGGTCATGTTGGTGGTCGTGTTTGCGAAGCCGATTGCCGCCACCTTCGCGCTCGATTGGCTGGCGCCGGTTGGCCGGCTGGCGTGGCCCTGGTACGTCCCCCTCGGCACCGTCCTCACCGTCGGGGTCGGGTACCTGATGAGTCGGCTTCCGGAGCCTGCTCGGCCCGCGTGACGGTTACCCCCGCGCCGGCCCCGCCGATCCTCGACGACGCCACCCGGAAACGGCAGCTCACTCAGATGAAGCGCCGAGCATCGGGGCTCCTGGTGGTCGCCGCGGTGGTGTTCGTTCTGGCCGGGTACTTTCACGACCTTGGCACCTGGGTCGGCTATGTCCGGGCCACGGCGGAGGCCGCTCTGATTGGCGGCTTGGCGGACTGGTTCGCCGTCACTGCCTTGTTCCGTCACCCCCTCGGGATCCCGATTCCCCACACCGCCATCATCATGGTGCAGAAAGACCGCCTGGGCCGGACGTTAGGCAATTTCGTCCAACATCACTTCCTGTCCCGCGAGGTCCTGGCCGACCGGCTCAAGTCGTGGAACGTGTCGGCCGGTTTGGCGCGCTGGCTCTCCGAACCCGCCAACGCCCGGCAGATCGCGAAGCAAGTGGCGGCGGGGTTTGCCAAGACGGTGGACGCCCTGCCCGAAGCCCAGCTCAAGGGACTGGTCCATGCCGGGATCGTGGCCCGGATCCGGACCACCCAAGTGGCCCCGGTCCTCGGCCAGGCACTCAAGCTGGTCAGGGCCGGGAACAAGCACCAAGAATTGTTGAGCGAGGCGGTCAAGATCGCGGCCACCGCCGTCGACCAGAACCGCGACACCATTCGGGACCGGGTCAAGACCCAGAGTCCGTGGTGGATCCCCGGGATGGTCGACGACAAGATTTATCGGAAGATTCTCACGACCATCGAGGAAATGCTCCGGGCCGTTGGTGCCGATCTGGGGCACCCGCTCCGGGCCAAGTTCGACCAAGCCTTCGAACAATTCGTCGACCGCCTCCAACACTCGCCCGAGGCAATCGCCAAGGCGGAGGCCCTCAAGGAGCAATGGCTCGCCGACCCCGTGATGGAGGAATTCACCACCTCGATCTACGACTACCTCCGCCACGAGGCGCTCCGGGCGGCGGCCAAGACCGACCACGAAGAATCCGAGACCGGCAACCCGGGGGCCATCGAGCAGGGTATCACCGCTTTCGGCCGGTCCCTGGCCGGGAACCCGGAGCTGCTCGCCAAGGTCGACGAGTTCATCCTCGAGCAGGCGCTGGTGGTAGTGGAGCAATATCGTGGCGCGGTGGCCGACCTGATCGCGACGACGGTGGCCAAGTGGGATCCCCAGGTCATGTCGCAGCGGATCGAGTTGGCGATCGGGAGGGACCTCCAGTTTATCCGGATCAACGGAACCCTGGTCGGGGGATTGCTCGGCTTGGCGATTTACACCGTAACCCGGCTGCTCGAGTAGTCTTCAAAACAAACGGGGCAGCCGGTCAACACCGGCTGCCCCGCTCCGAACCAAGCCCGCCGGCCTAGGCCTTCTTTTTGGCCAGATTCGAGTGACTCCAGCCATAGACGAAATAGATCACCAATCCAATCGCCAGCCAGATGAAGAGCCGTTCCCAGGTCCGCCACGGCAGGGCGGACATCAGGTAGAAGCAGAAGATCATTCCCGCCGGCGCCGTCAACCAGACGAACGGGGTCTTGAACGGCCGGTGCAGGTTCGGCTCGCGGTACCGCAGCACCATCACCGCGCCGCATACGATGACGAAGGCCAGCAACGTTCCGATCGACACCAGCGACGCGGCCTCGCGCACCGACAGGAACCCGGCCGGAATCGCGACGAGGACGCCCAGGACGATCTGGGTGATCCACGGGGTCTTGAACTTCGGGTGGATCTTGTTGACCACGGGCGGCAGCAGCCCGTCATTGGCCATCGACCAGAACACCCGGGACTGGCCCAGCAGTTGTACGAGAATGACCGACGAAAGCCCGGCGATCGCTCCGAGTTCGATGACCTGGGTCATCCATCCCAAGCCGGCGGCCGCCGCCACCTTGGCGATCGGATCCGGGACATCCAGCTGGCCGTAGGGAACGACGCCGGTGGCAATGGCCGAAACCACGATATAGAGAACAGTACAGATCAAGAGCGACGCAATGATAGCGATCGGCATGTCGCGCTGAGGGTTCTTGGCTTCCTGCGCCGCCGTACTCACCGCGTCGAATCCGATGTAGGCGAAGAATACGATCCCTGCTCCGGCCACGATGCCGCTGACGCCGAAGTTCTCCCGGAGGCCGGTGTTGGCCGGAATGAACGGCTGCCAATTGGCGGCCTGAATGCCCTTCCACGCGAAGGCAATGAAGAGAAGAACGACGGCAACCTTGATGACCACGATGATGTCGTTGACCCGCGCCGACTCCTTGATGCCGCGAACCAACAGCGCCGTGACCGCCAAGACCACCAAGACGGCCGGGAGGTTGAACAGGGCCGTCACCGTGCTCCCGTCCGCCATCGTGACCTGGGTTCCAGCGGCGGCGGACAGCGTTGCGGGAATGTGAATGCCGATATGGCTCAGGAACGACACCACGTAGCCCGACCAGCCCACCGCCACCGTCGTCGCCGACAAAGCGTACTCGAGCACCAAGTCCCACCCGATGATCCAGGCGAACATCTCACCCAGGGTGGCGTAGCCGTAGGTGTAGGCGCTTCCGGCGATCGGGACCAACGCGGCAAACTCGGAATAGCAAAGGGCCGCCAGAATCGCCGCGGTGCCTGCGAGCACGAACGAGAGCACGACCGCGGGGCCGGCGTTTTGGGCCGCCACGGTACCGGTGAGCACGAAGATCCCGGTCCCGATGATCGCCCCGATCCCGAGCAGGGTCAGACTCAGCGGTCCGAGCTCGCGCTTGAGCCCGGTCTCACTGGCCGCCTCGGCCTGAAGGTCGACAATCAACTTCCGTCGGAAAAGCGACATGGTTTAACCTAGCCCTTTCGAGTGAGTGACGTTACAGCGTTTTGAGTTCCGCAACCAACTTGGCGAGAGACGCTTTCGCGTCGCCGAAGAGCATGGAGGTCTTGGGGTCATAAAACAGATCATTCTCAATGCCGGCAAAGCCGGTCCCCATGCCGCGCTTCATCACGATGATCGACTTGGCATGGTCGACATTGAGGATCGGCATCCCGAAGATCGGACTCGACGGATCGGACCGCGCCGCCGGATTGACCACGTCGTTGGCCCCGACGACCAGGGCCACGTCGGTTCGGCTAAAGTCGGCGTTGATCTCCTCCATGTCGCACAACTTGTCGTACGGCACTTCCGCTTCGGCCAGCAGGACGTTCATATGCCCCGGCATCCGGCCGGCCACCGGGTGGACCGCATAGCGGACCTGGCCGCCCTTCTTCTCGATCAAGTCGGCCATTTCCCGGATCAAGTGCTGGGCCCGGGCCACGGCGAGCCCGTAGCCTGGGACCACAATGACGTTACCGGCGTACGCCAACCTGACCGCCGCGTCCTCGATCGACACTTCGCGAACGGAGAGCCCCTCGGCGCTCTTCGAGGACGCGACCGTGCCGCCGAAGGCGCCGAACAGCACGTTGGAGAACGACCGGTTCATCGCCTTGCACATCAACACCGAAAGCAGGAACCCCGACGCTCCATCGAGGGCGCCGACGACGATCAACAGGTTGTTGTTGAGCGCGAAGCCCATCGCCGACGCCGCGAGTCCCGCGTAGGCATTGAGGAGCGAGACGACCACCGGCATGTCGGCCCCGCCGATTGGCAGCACCATCAGGACACCGATCAGCGCGGCGGCGGCGAGCATGACGAAGAACAGAACCGGCTGGCCGGGAACGAATAGTTGATAAACGAGCAGACCGACCGTGAGGAGGAACAGCGTGATGTTCCCATAGTTCTGTCCCGGGTAGGTGATCGGTTTCCCCCCGATCAATTCCTGGAGTTTCGCGAAAGCCATAAAGCTACCGGTAACGGTCAGCGCCCCGAGAATCACCTCGAAGCCGAGGGCCGTCATGACGAACGTAGAGGGCCGGGTGGCCATCGCGAAGTATTCGTCGACGCCGACGAGCGTGGCGGCCACCGCGCCGAACAAATGGGAGATCGCAACGAACTGGGGCATCGCCGTCATCGGGATGTCGACCCCGAGCGGCAGGCCGATCACGACCCCGACAATGGACCCCACGGCGAGCCCGGCGATGATCCAGTCGAAGCGAACGATGTCGTGGTGCATCAGCGTCCCGATGACTGCCAGCAGCATCGCCAGCATGGCCTGCCGCATCCCGTTGCGGGCTTTGGCCGGATCCGATAACCCCCGAAGACCAAGAATGAAAAGAACGGATGAAGCAAGGTAGGCGGTTTGAATCAGGGCTTCCCGAACATCCCCACTCGGCTCGGTCATTTCGGAGCCCCAGGCCGCTTGAACATCTTGAGCATCCGGTCGGTAATCAAGAACCCGCCGACCACGTTGATCGTGGCGCAGGCCACCGCGATCGACCCAAGCAGGTTACTGGCGAATCCGCGGCCGCTGCCCGCGGCGACCAACGAACCAACCAGCGAAATACCGGTAATCGCGTTGGCCGCCGACATCAGCGGCGTATGAAGCAACGCGGGCACTTTGGAAACGACCTGAAAGCCGACGAAGCCGGCCAGGACGAATACGTACACCTGCATGAACGCAGTCAAAGTCGCCATAGGTCCAATCGGGACGGTGGAATGATCTTCGGTGAAGCCGTCGGATCGAAGGCTCGTCGGGCCCCCAGGTCATCCAGGGGCCCGACGAATCTATCGCCAAAACCGGTTTGCGGCACTACCCGTGGTGCGGTTACCGACCGGCGTTGAGCTCCCGCTGCAGCTTACTGTGGTGCCGGCCGTAGAAGAAATAAATCACGATACCGATAGCGAGCCAGACCGCGAGCCGGAGCCAGGTATCGAATGGCAGCGTCGCCATGAGGCCAAGGCAGCAGAGAATGCCCATGATCGGGACAAACGGGACGAACGGAGTCCGGAAAGGCCGCTCCAGGTCGGGACGGGTGCGCCGGAGAATCAAAACCCCGCCGCACACCAGCACGAAGGCCAATAAGGTCCCGATGCTGACCAACTCGCCAAGGATCTGGATCGGCAGGACCCCGGTGAACACCGCGACCGCCGCACCCGTCACGATGGTCGAGAGGTACGGCGTGCGAAACTTGGGATGGATCCGACTAGCCCACGGGCCGAGCAGGCCGTCGCGGGACATAGAATAGAACACCCGAGTCTGGCCCAGCAACATGACGAGGATCGTCGAACCGAGCCCCACCACGGCACCAATCGTGACGATCGGCCGGAACCACGCCAGCTGCGGGATCTTCTCGACCACCGTGATCACCGGCGAGGGGACGTTCAGTTCCTTATAGGAGACAAGCCCGGTCAGCACGACCGAAACCGCCACATAGATGATCGTGCAAATAACCAATGAACCGAGGATGCCGATCGGCATATCACGCTTCGGATTCTTGGCCTCTTGCGCCGCCGTACTGACGGCGTCAAATCCGATGAACGCGAAGAAGATGAGGCCGGCTCCGCGGAGCACCCCCGACCAACCGAAGAAGCCCCATTCGCCGGTGTTTGGCGGAATGAACGGTGTCCAGTTTTCGCGGTTGATGTACATGGCACCGAACCCCACGAAGAGGATCAGCACGCCGGCCTTGATGAAGACGATAACGGAATTGAAGTTGGCCGATTCCTTGATCCCGATCACCAAAACAGCCGTGATGAACAGGATGATGAAGACGGCCGGCAGGTTGACGATGGCCCCCGTTGCGCTCCATCCCGCCACGGTGCAACCGGCAGCCCCTGAGACCACTTGGGCCGTGTGACAGAACTTGAGGGGCGCTTGGATCAGCGTGTCGGGAAGATGGATGCCGACGAGATTGAGGAAGCTGACGAAGGTCGCGGACCAACCCACCCCGACGGTTGCGGCGCCCATGGCGTACTCAAGCATGAGATCCCAACCGATGATCCAGGCAACGAACTCGCCGAGCGTCGCATAGGAGTAGGTGTAGGCGCTGCCGGCCACCGGAACCGCGCTCGCCATCTCGGCGTAACACAATCCGGCGAACCCGCACCCAATGCCGGCCAGCACCATCGAGATCGCCACCCCCGGGCCGGCGTGCAACGCGGACGCCACCCCGGTCAGGACGAAGATGCCGGCACCGATGATGCCGCCGATCCCGAGCGCCATGAGATTCAGCGGGCCGAGGGTTCGTTTAAGTCCCGCCTCGCCGGCCGCTTCCGCCTCCGCCTTGAGCGAGGTGATCGACCGAGTGCTCCACAAGCCCATATTGCCTCCGAATCAAGGGGTGTGGAAAGAGCCCTGCTACCGGCCCAGCGCGCCGAGCCAGGGGGCAATGACGAGTGAAACGATCGCCATGACTTTAATGGAGATGCTGATAGCCGGCCCCGAGGTGTCCTTGAATGGATCGCCTACGGTATCGCCGACGACGGCGGCCTTGTGGGGGTCGGATCCCTTCCCGCCGTGAAGACCTTTTTCAATATACTTCTTGGCATTGTCCCAGGCACCACCGGCGTTGGCCATCATCAGGGCCAGGAGCGCTCCCATCACCATCGAACCCGCGAGCAGGCCGCCGAGAGCCGCCGTGCCGAGAAAATACCCGACCACGACCGGGCTCAGCACCGCAATGAGGCCCGGCACCACCATCTCCCGGAGCGCTGCCGTGGTCGCGATGTCGACGCACCGGGCGGTATCCGGTTCGCCGGTCCCTTCGAGGAGACCCTTGATTTCCCGGAATTGGCGCCGGACCTCGGTGACAACCTCCTGCGCGGCGTTCCCGACCGCCGTCATGGTCCGCGCCCCGATCAGCATCGGAATCACGCCCCCGATCAACAGGCCGATCACCACCCGGAAATCGAGCAGGTTGAGGTCGAGCGGGTGACCCAACGCCCGGCCCACGGCCGTGGCGTAGGCCGCGAACAACGCCACCGCGGTCAGCACCGCCGAGGCGATGGCAAAGCCCTTCCCGATCGCGGCAGTCGTGTTGCCCAGGGCATCGAGTTCGTCCGTGATGGCCCGGACCTCCTTGCCCAAGTGACCCATTTGGGCGATCCCGCCGGCGTTGTCGGCGATCGGCCCGTAGGCGTCGACCGTCATGATCACGCCCGTCGTGGCCAGCATGCCCACGGCCGCCAGCGCGACGCCCATCAGGCCGGCCTGGCTGTTGGCCAGGTAGATGACAAGACAGATGACGAGGGCCGGACCGATGACCGACTCCATCCCGATCGCGAGGCCTGCGATCAGGTTCGTGGCAGGCCCGGTTTTCGACGCCTCCGCAATCCGGTACACCGGCTTCGACGACGTGTACCACTCCGTCATCAGGCCCACGATCACCCCACCGACGGTGCCCGCGATGATCGCCCAATAGAATCCGGCGCCCGAGTACTGGTCGCCGACCGGCAGCGCCCACACCAAGCCAAGGGCGAAGACCAAGAAGAGCACCGCCCCGATGGCCTGGACCAGCCGAAGCGCCCGGGCGGCCGAGCCACGGGCCAGGATCTTCATCGACGCGAGCGCCAGGCCCGACGCGGCTAAGCCCGCCACGATCAGCGCGAACGGCAGCAGGGTGGCGTTGAGCCGGGCCATGCCGACCAACCCCATCCCGGTTGCCGCGAGGACCGCCGCCGACACGGTGGCATCGACGTAGCTCTCGAAAATGTCGGCGCCCATGCCGGCAATGTCGCCCACGTTATCACCCACATTGTCGGCGATGACGGCCGGATTCCGGGGGTCGTCCTCGGGGATTCCGGCCTCGACTTTGCCCACCAGATCGGCCCCCACATCCGCGGCCTTGGTGTAGATCCCGCCGCCCACCCTGGCAAAAAGGGCGATCGACGACGCCCCCATCGCGAACCCGGCAATGATCTCGGAAAACTTGTCGAACTGCGCATCGGTCGGAACGACGCCGGGCGTCAACCCCAGCAGCGCGTCGAGCATGAACCCGAGGCCAAGGAGGCCGAGCGAAGCCACCGCAAGGCCCATGACCGCGCCGCCGCCGAACGCGACCGAGAGCGCCGCCGCCGACCCCTCGGCGCGGGCCGCCTCGGCGGTCCGGACGTTGGCCTTGGTGGCCGCCCGCATCCCGGTAAAGCCCGCCAGAGCCGAGCAGAGCGCGCCGAAGATGAACGTCACCGCCACCTGCCACCCCACGGCAAACCAAAGCAAGGCGGCCACCACCAGCATGACCGGGAAGAGCACAGTGTACATCCGGCGCAGAAACGCCATCGCCCCCTGTTCGATCCGGCCCGCGATGACGACCAATTCGCCGGTCCCGGTCGGTCGCTTGACGATCGAGCGGAACACCAGAATGGCGAGGACGAGTCCGATACCCCCAGCCACCGGGGAGTACCGCGCTAGGAGGAAAACCCATTCCGCTGCCGACACACTTGGCTCCAGTCGCGCACCGCCTTCGCGGCGCGCCGTCACGATTTCCCTCACGGCCGGGTCCCCGGGGGACCACAACCAGCCGTCGGCCTATTTGCTGTAGTTGGGTGCTTCTCGCGTGATCGTCACATCGTGGGGATGCGACTCGCGCAGCCCCGCGGCGGTGATCTGGACCATTTCGGTGTCCCGCTGAAGACCGCCGATATCGGCGGAACCACAGTATCCCATCCCGCTCCGAAGCCCGCCCACCATCTGGAACAGCACGTCGCCCACCGGCCCGCGGTAGGGCACCCGGCCTTCGATGCCTTCCGGCACCATCTTCGACGGCGCAAGCTCACCGTCCTGGAAGTAGCGATCGGCCGAACCATCCTGCATGGCCGACAGGCTTCCCATCCCGCGAATCATCTTGAACCGCCGGCCTTCGGCCAGCACCGACTCCCCGGGACTCTCCTCCGTCCCAGCCAGCATCGAACCCATCATGACCGAGGAGGCCCCGCAGGCGATCGCCTTGACGATATCGCCCGAATACTTGATCCCCCCGTCGGCGATGATCGGCACCCCGTCCGCGCCCCGGACCGCCTCGAGGATGGCGGTGATCTGCGGCACCCCGACCCCGGTCACAACCCGCGTCGTGCAAATACTGCCCGGTCCGATCCCGACCTTGATGGCATCGACACCCCGCCGAGCCATTTCTCGCGCCCCCGCCTCGGTGGCCACGTTGCCGCCGACCAGCTGGGCGTCAGGGAACCGGTTCCGGAGTTGATCGAGAACATCGAGCACACCCGCACTGTGGCCGTGGGCCGAATCGACCACCAGCACGTCGGTGCCGGCATCGAGCAACGCCTTGGCCCGGTCGAGCGTGTCGGGGCTCGCGCCGAGCGCGGCCGCGACCCGAAGCCTGCCGTGCTGATCCTTGTTGGCGTCCGGATACCGGAGCCGCTTGAAAATATCTTTGACCGTGATCAGCCCGCGGAGGATACCATGCTCATCGACGACCGGCAACTTCTCAATCCGGTGTTTGGCCAGGGTCCGTTGGGCCTCGTCGAGGGTGGTCCCGACCGGGGCGGTGACCAGTCCCTCTCGGGTCATGGCCATCTCGATCGGTTGGTCCAAATCGCGCTCGAATTGGAGGTCGCGATTCGTGATGATGCCGATCAGCTTGCCCTGGGCGTCGACGATCGGCACACCCGAGATCCGAAAGCGCTTCATCAGGGTGGCCGCTTCCCGGATGGGCCGGTCGGGGCCGAGCGTGATGGGATTCAGGATCATCCCACTCTCGCTCCGCTTGACCCGATCCACCTCGGCCGCCTGCCGATCGATCGTCATGTTCTTGTGAATCACCCCGATCCCGCCGGCCCGGGCCATGGCTATGGCCATCTCGGCTTCGGTAACCGTATCCATGGCCGCCGCCACCAGCGGGATATTGAGGGGGATGGCGCGAGTGAACAGGCTCTGGATCGAAACCTCACGGGGATGGACGGTGCTGTGCCGGGGCACCAGCAGGACATCATCGAAGGTGAGGGCAACCCCGGGGCGCAGGGTGCTCATGGGACGGGACTCTGAAAATGGAGGCAACCGACTGAGGGGAAAACACTTACCTGGGCCATGGGCAAACCTAGAAGCCTGACCCCATTGGGGCAAGCCGAGGGCCGGCCCTACCCTGCAGCCTTGGGCGGTAAGGCGGCATCGCCGGGCTTGGCGCCGGGCTTGGTTTCCGCCGCGGAAATGGCTTCGTCGACCACCGCTTGCGCCGCCGCCGCGACCCCCTTCATGACCTTGGTGGCGCTGTCCATGATGCCAATCGTGCCGGAAATCGCCCTGACCGGGATCTTCCCGGCCCGCATCACATCCTCGACCGTTTCGGTCATCCGCGCAAACAGATTAGTCGGCGCCACCCGCTCGGCGTATTTGCTCTCGAGGAATTCGACGTAGTCGAGGATCTGATACCCCCGCTCATCGCTCATCGATTCGAGGCGGCGGACGATCCGCTGCTTGAGGGTATCGTTCATCGCGGCACCACCTTCACCAGTTCGAGAACAGGGGTCGGCAGATACTTCGTCCGACCGGCCCGAATAACGGCCTCGATGGCCACTTCGTCGAGCGGGGCAAATTGACGGAACACCGCGGCCTGCTCACGGGTCACGATGAGGTAGGTAAATCCACTTTCCGGGAGCGGTCCTCGGGCCAGGACATAGGGCGCCCCCCGGGGAATCTCGGGTCGGAGCGGATCGGCTTCCTGCACGGCCAGGTACTGAACCCGCCACGACACCGTCTGGCCAACGTATTTGCCCGGCTGGTCGCGGAGCATCACCGCGGTGATTCTCGGACCCGAGGCGGCCTCGGCCGCGAGGTCGGCGTTCCGGACCCAGCCCTCGAACCGAACCTTGGTCCAGTCCCGGGTCCGGCCGATGACCTGAACCTCAGCCGACTGGACCAGGGTTGCCGCGGGCTTGCCATCGGGCGTGATCGAGAGGACCGCACCCGGGCGGACCGTTGCGCCGTCCGAGACGGTGGAGTCGGCTGGCGGATCTCCTGGTGGCTTCGTCGCGGCCGGCAGAACCGGCGGTGGCGAGCCCGGTTTCACCGAATCCCGGCGGGTGGGAGGCGGCGGAGCGGCCTGGGCAACCGTTGGTTTGACGGCCGGTTCAGCTCGAAGCGAACCCCGAGCCACCCAGCCCGCTCGTCGAACCCGAACCCAGGTGCCCCGGGTCGAAACCTTGGATAACAGGGTGCCTTTTTGAACCCGGGCCACGATGGCACCGGAGGGCGTGGACCGAATGGCTACGCCGGAGCCGGCGGTGACCGTCAGGTCAAAACCGTCCCGGGTCGAACGTTTAGTGGAGGCCACTGGGACCCACCCGTCGATGGTGGCTTCGACGTGGCCGCCATTGGCGCGACCGACCTGATAACTTACCCCGGCCACCAAGGAGCCGAGACGAATGCCGCCGGGATCTTTGAGAAGTGCCGCCGCGCTGGCAGCCCGTTGGCGGGCCTGGGCCGACGCGGTGGCCCCGAACGCGACGAGGGCCAGCGCGAGACAGACTGGTAGGCGACCCAGGCCAGGACTAGATTGGGGCAGCATCGACACGATTTCGCATAGTAGACGGCGCCAGAGAGCATGTCAAACCGAACGCCCCCCGTTGCGTTAATCGTCCTCGACGGGTGGGGCTACCGATCTGAATCCGCGCATAACGCGATTGAGTTGGGCCGCACTCCAGTGTGGCACCGGCTCTGGGAGTCATGTCCCCGGACCCTCCTGGATGCCAGCGGCTTGGCCGTCGGGCTTCCCGATGGGCAAATGGGCAACAGCGAGGTTGGCCACTTGAACTTGGGCGCCGGCCGGGTGGTACCCCAGGACTTGGTCCGGATCTCCGAATCGATGCGGACCGGCGAGTTCTTCCGTCTCCCCCCACTCCTCGAGTTGGGCCGCCATCTCAAGCAGACCGGCGGCACGCTGCATTTGGTCGGACTGCTCGGCAACGGCGGGGTCCACGCCATCGACCACCATCTGCTCGCCGGCCTCGAACTCGGCATCAAGCTCGACGTCCCCCGGATCGCCGTGCACGGTTTCCTCGACGGCCGCGATACGTTGCCGAAGTCGGGACAAGCCTTCGTGGCCACGCTCGCCGCCGACATCGCGAGGATCACCGGGGGGCGCGGTGCCATCGCCAGCCTGATCGGCCGGTACTTCGCCATGGACCGGGACAACCGGTGGGAACGGATTCGTCTGGCCTACGACCTGATGGTCAACGGCGCCGGAGTGGCGGCCACCGACCCGGTCGCGGCGATCGGGGACGCCTACCATCGGGGCGAAACCGACGAGTTCGTCAAGCCGATCGTCCTCCACCGCCACGAGGCCCCGGTGGCCCTGCTTCGCGACGGCGACGCGGTCTTCTGCTTCAACTACCGAAGCGACCGGATGCGGCAGGTCGTCCGGGCCCTCCTGGTCGACGATTTTGACGGGTTCGACGTCACCGGCCGGCCGACGCTCCACGGCGTCACGATGACGCAGTACGACCGGACCTTGCCGGTGCCCCAGGCGTTTCCGCCGTTCAACTTGGCCCGGATCCTCGCCGAGGTGTTGGCGGACGCGTCGCTCTCGCAATTCCGGACCGCGGAAACCGAGAAGTATCCTCACGTCACCTATTTCTTCAACGGGGGCGTCGAACCGCCGTACCTCGGCGAAGAGCGGCAGCTGATTCCGTCCCAAAAAGTGGCCACCTACGACTTGATGCCTGAGATGAGCGCCCCCGGCATTGCCGAGGCCCTCGTCACGGCGTTCGAGCGCCGGGACCATGCGTTTTATCTCTGTAATTTCGCCAACGCCGACATGGTTGGTCACACCGGCGTCCCGGGTGCCATCATCGAGGCCGTCGAAACCGTCGACCAGTGTCTTGGTCGCATCCTGACGGTGGCCGAACGCACCGGCACCCGAATCCTGGTTACCGCCGATCACGGCAACTGCGAGATGATGGTCGACCCGGTTACCGGGGGACCCCATACCGCCCACACCACCAATCCGGTCCCGTTCGTGGCGCTCGGCACCCCCATCCGCGCGTTGCGGGCCGGGGGCGCCCTGTGCGACGTGGCGCCGACGGTTCTCGAGCTCCTCGGGCTCGAGCAACCGGCGGAGATGACCGGTCGGAGTCTATCACGTGCCAATCAAACCTAACGTTGTCCTGCCGCTCGTCGCGGCCCTCGGTCTCCTGGTCCAGCCGGTCGGGGCCCAAGTCGGCCATGACCCGTCGCGGTCGCCCTATCGCGATCTTCGCTACGGCCAATTCGTCTCGCTCTCGGTTGGCAAGGCCTTTGGCGCGGGCGGCACCATCGGGGTGGGCCCCCACGATGGCGAGGTGGCTTGGCTCCGGCATGAGTTCCTTGGCGACCGAACCGTGTCGGTTGGCCTGGCCGGGGGCTTCGCGCGGCTCGACCGCAACATTGCCTTTCCCAATTCGGTCAACAACCCGGTCCGGGGCCCGTTCCAGCACAACGTCTATTTCGCCGAAGGCACCATCCAGTTCAATCTGACCGGCGGCAAGACCTGGCATTCGGTTGCCCCGTACGCCAACGTCGGGTTGGGGTTTGCCTTGGGTGAAAAGCTCCCCGCCGACTCGAGCGGATACAAGCTGAAGACCAAGTTCTACCTCGCGCCGTCGGCCGGGGTCCGCCTGTTCCTGAGCCGCCGGATGTACGCCCGGGTGGAAGCCCGAGCCGTGTTCTGGAGCCTGACCTATCCAGGCACCTACCGGGGCACCGACCCCGACGGATTCGGGCCGGCCAATCCGATTCTGGCCGGCCAGGCGCTCAAGGAATGGGCACCGGTCCCGATGATCCACGCCGGGCTTGGCTACGCCTTCAAAAATCCCTTCTTCTGATCGTCAACGGCTGATGCGGATCCGTCTGACTCGGGCCGTGGCCTTCCGGGCCTTTCACCAGTTGGCCGACCGGACGCTCTCCCCACAGGAGAATCGAACCCGGTTCGGGTGGACCAGCGAGCCGCACGCCCATCACTACCGCTGTGAAGTGTCGGTGGCGGGGCCGGTTGACCACCGACTCCCGTTCGTGATCGACCTGCCGTTGCTCGACCGGATCCTCGCAGACGAAGTGACGGCGCGGTTCGACGGCCGCCACCTTCACCGGGACGTCGCCCCGTTTACCGAGATCCTCCCGACATGCGAGGGCCTGGCCCGCGACGTGTTCGAGCGGATTGCCCGGCGACTCCCCCCGGGCACAACGCTCGACCGGGTGATGATCGCCGAGGACGCCGACCTCAGCGCCGAATGCCTTGGAGATGTCTGAGCCGAAGGGGGCCATCCTGGCGGGCGGTCAGGCCCTTCGGTTCGGGGGCAAGCCCAAAGGCCTGGAGGAAATAGGCGGGGTGCGGATGCTCGACCGATTGGTAGCGGCCATGACCGAGGCCTTTGGGACGCTGCCATTCCTGATCGCCAACGCCCCGGACGCCTCGGATTGGCACCCCGGCCTCCGGGTCCGGCCGGACCGGATTGCCGGGGCCGGAACGTTAGGCGGCATCCATGCCGCCATCCTGGCCGCCGAGGGCCCGGTGGTCTGTGTGGCGTGGGACATGCCCTTTGTGCCGGCCGGGCTCCTCCGTCTCATCGGTTCGCGGTTGACCGGTTTCGATGCCGTCCTCCCCGCCAGTCCCGGACCGCGAGGCATGGAGCCGCTCTGTGCCGGCTATGGTCCGGGGTGCACCGGTCCGATCGAGGCGGCCATCGCCCGACAGGACCTCCGGGCGGTCGGATTCCATCCCGACATTCGCCTCGACCTCCTTGACCCGGCCGCGACCCGGCCGTTCGGCGATCCCGCCCGGCTCTTTTTCAACGTCAATACTCCGGAGGATCTGGCCCGGGCCAACCAGGCCGGACCGGCTTAGACTGGGCTGGTCCCTCTTTCCCCGCCCCCAGGACCAAGGTATTCTCCCTCCTCTATGCAGATCATCTCCATCATCGGCCACCAAAACGCGGGCAAGACCACGCTCCTTATCGCGCTCGCCCTGGAATTCCACCGCCGGAAGAAGCGGGTGGCCACGATCAAGCATGTCACTCACGCCCCCACGCTCGACCGGGAAGGCTCCGACACCCACCGGCATTTTCACGAGGGCCTCACCGACGGGGGCCTGATCGCGAGCCCCGACCTCCAGGCCGTGTTCGAACGCCGCCCCGACGATACCGGACCCGAGGCCTTGGCGCGCCCGCCAGTACTTCGCCGACCGCGACCTGGTCCTCGTGGAAGGGTGCCGCCAAGCCCCGATCCCCAAGATCGAGATTTTTCGGTCGGCCGGCGGACCGGCGCCAATTGCCGCCACCGCTCCGCATCCGGAACACTGGGTGGCCCTGCTCTCCGATGTGCCGGTACCCCAAGTCAGCTGCCCGGTTCTCCGCTTCACCGACACGATGTGGCCCCAACTCTTGGCGTCCATCGTCTAGGACCGCGCCAAGCCGCTCGAGTAGGCTGGTGCTCACCAGTCTGACCGCCCGAGAGGCTGCCGAACGCATCCAGGCAGCTGTTCCAGTCGGACCGCCGCTCCGGGTTCCCCTCGCATCAGCGTTAGGCAGTGTCCTCGCGGAATCGGTCATCAGCCCGATCGACGTGCCGTTTTGGGCCAACTCCGCCATGGACGGGTATGCCGTTCGGGCCGACGAGGTCCGCGGCGCCAGCGCGGCCGCGCCGGTTCGCCTGCGGGTCATCGAGCAGATCCCGGCGGGCACCTTTCCTACCCGGACGATCGGTGCCGGCCAGGCGGCCCGGATCTTCACCGGCGCCCCGCTTCCCGACGGCGCCGATTCGGTGATCCGGCAGGAGGACACCGACCTCGGCACCGACCTCGTCACGATCGTCAGGGATCGCGACTGCGGCGTCAACGTCCGCCGGGCGGGCGAAGACCTCAGGGCCGGCGCCTTGGTATTCGAGGCCGGCACCGCCCTCGGTCCGGCTCACCTCGGGGTCTTGGCGTCGCTCGCGATGGCGCACCCTGTGGTCTACCGCCGGCCCCGCGTCGCGATCCTCGGCAGTGGCGACGAGATCGTCGACGTCGACCAGCCCGATCTGATCTTGAGCGGCCGGAAGGTCGCCAGCTCGAACAACCACACCATGACGGCCATGGTCCGGTTGGCCGGCGGCGAACCGGTCTCCCTCGGCAATGCGGCCGACCGCCCCGAGGCCATCCGGCGGCTGCTGGAGTCGGCCCTCGATTGTGACCTCATCGTCACTACCGCCGGCATCAGTGTCGGCGAACACGATCACCTCCGCGGTGTCCTTCAATCAATGGGCGCCGAGATCGATTTCTGGAAACTTCGGATGCGGCCGGGCGCTCCGGTGGGCTTCGGGATGGTGAGCTCGGTTCCGTGGATCGGGTTACCCGGGAACCCGGTGAGCGCGATGGTGACCTTCGAGCTGTTTGCCCGGCCGGCCATTCGGCGGATGATGGGCGAACCACTGCCATTCCGTCGCGCCGTTTCCGTCGCCCCCGCCGAGCCGATCCGGCTAGGTCCGGCACTCCAGCACTTTCTTCGGGCCCGCGTCACCGGCGACGGGGCCGAGGCCATCGCGTCGCTGACGGGGCCGCAGGGTTCGGGCATCCTCAAATCAATGGCCATCGCCAACGCGTTACTGATCGTTCCGGAGGGAGTCCAGCAGGTCGGGGTCGGCTCTCGCTTGGACGCTATTCGGCTCGACGATCCGACCCACCTCGCCGCTCCACCGTTCTAGCACCCCCTCCCTGGCTGATTGATGGAGAAGCCGATGCGACAGTTGTTCCGGCTGCTGGCCCTGGCCCCGCTGCTCATTCCGATCTGAAGTGCCGAGCCCCAAGCCGGCACCCAGGAGGTCAACGAGGTGAAGTCCACCCTCGACGCCATGTGGGCCGCCGTCGAGCGCGGAGATTCCGCGGGCTACGCGGTCTTCGTCCACCCGAACTTCACGCAATACGGCGAGAACGACGTCTACCTCACCTCAGGCAAAGACCTCGAGGTCCGATCGATGGCGGCCTACTTTCGGCGGGCCAAAGAGGTACACACCGAGATGCACCAGGCCGAGGTCACGGTGCGCGGCACCGTGGCGTGGATCACCTCTATTGGACTGATGCGGGAACGTCAAACGGAACCCGGTTCACCAGCCGGGGAAAATCAACCAGGATCTTCGTCAAGGAAAACGGCCGCTGGCTTGGTATCCACGGCCACTACACCGCCGTTCCCTGAGGATGTCGAGCGGCAGAGGCCGAGGCGAGAGTCCCGGTCGTGACCGCCCGGCGGTCTCAGCCGCGGACCTGTTTCAGCACCTCCGAAAGGTTCAGGGTCCGGGCTTGCTCCCGGATCCGGCCCTCGACCTTGGGATAGAGCCCCTCGGCGTCAACCTTGAGCTTGCCAAACAGTGCCTTGAGGTCCTCCCGGCTGAGACTCCGGCCCTGGGCATAGTATTGCCGGGCCGCGTTCCCGAGCGCATACGTCGTCGCGAAGGTCAGAGCAGCCCCGGCGGCGGTCGAGACCACCCCACCGGCCACCCCGCCGAGCATCCGGCCAAACAGCCCTTTGGCCAAACCGCCCATGAGCTTCCGAGCGACGCCCTCCATTACTTGGCCGGCCGCGCCGATCCCGACCGCCCCGGCCAGGTCCTTCACCTGATTGGCATCGAGCTTCTGGCCGTGGTCCTGGCCAATCTTGTACACCATCCTCGGATCCGGCGGATGCGGACTGGCCGGCCCGGATCGGTCGCTCGATCGGTTCAACGAGGCGAAGCAACTCTGGGATCAGGAGAATCCGGCCAACTATGCCGTCACGGTGTCGTTCGACCGCCAGTACGGGTTCCCATCGGACGCCACCATCGACTACATCAAGAATGCCGTCGACGACGAGTTGAGTCTCAAGGCGTCCAACTTCGTCGTCCTGCCAGTCCCCTGATGACGGCCCATCGGGCTACATCACCCGGTACTTGGGACCGCTACCGCCCTCGCGGGGCGTCCACCGGGGGCCCACGACGTCAGTGGCCTTGCAGTCGACACAATTGGGCGGATTGACCCGAAGCTCGTCCCCGACTCGTTCGTAGACACCGGCGGGACAGATGTGACTGTAGAAGTCGGCGACCTCACCGGACACGTCCTGCCCGACAATCAAGTGGGAGGGAATGGTATCCCGGGTCGCGTTACCAGACTTGAACACGGCGTCAGCTTTGCTGAAGGTGATGGTATTGTCCGGCACGAACGGCGTTCGAGGGGTGATGTCCCGCGGCTCCTCGGCGTCGGTCTCACTGTGGATCTGGCCTCCGGGAAACCCACCGTTGGTGAGGGTCATCAGCACACTCTTCACGCCGCCCACGTAGAAACCCTGCTTGAAGGCCAGCCGCATATTCCGGCGTTTCTTGAGGTCGGCCACCACGTAACTGTCCCGGAGCATGGTGTCGTAGGCGGCCAGCTTGGCCCCGCTGGTGTCGCCCGCTTTGAGAGCCGCGAAGATGGCCCGGGCCGCGAACATCCCGGATTGCATGGCGTAGTGAATGCCCTTGAGGCTCGCTACTTCCACCGTGCCAAGACAATCGCCGGCCATGATGAGGCCGTCACCCGAAAACCGATCGGGCAGCGCGTAATATCCGCCCTCGGGAATGGTCTTGGCGCCCCACTCGACCAAGTGGCCTCCCTCGAAGTACGGCCGGAACAACGGGTGGAGCTTGGTCCGCTGGAGCAACTCATGGACGTCGAGTCCGGCATCCTTGGCGTCCAGCCCGACCACCAGCCCAATGGCCACCTGACTGGGCCCCATCGGGTACATGAAGGTGCCGCCGAAGGCATCCCGCGGAAGCGGCCAGCCCAAGGTGTGAATGATCCGGTCCAACGGTTTCTTGACGTCCCACACTTCTTTGACGCCTAACGCAAAGATCTGGGGATTCGGCGACCCGATTTTCTGCCAGTTGCGCCAGGCCTCGGACAACGGACCCCGGGTGCCTTCGGTCAGGACCGTCACTTTGGCGGCCAGGTCGGTCGGCTCGGCAAACCCATCGCCCGGGTTCCGGTCCCGATCGAGGCCCGACGGGGTGGTCCGGACCCCGATGACCCGGGCGCCGTCCACCAGCAAGGAATCCGCGGGGAACCCGGCAAACAGGTTAACGCCGAGTTCCTCGGCCCGGCCACCCATCCAACGCACCACCTCCGACAGCGAGGCCACGTAGTTCCCGCTGTTGTGCATTGTCGGCGGGGTCGGGATCTTCAGGGCGCTTCCCTCGGTCATCAGGTACACGGCCTCGCCGGTGACTTTCTGCCGGAACGGCAAGTCGGCGACCGGGACCTCCGGGAAGAGTTCGGCGAACGTCCGGGGGTTGATCACGGCGCCGGAGAGGCAGTGCTCCCCGAGGCTCCCGGCTTTTTCCAACACGCCGATACTCAAGTCGCCTAACGTTCCATCCTGCTTGACCAGCTTGGCCAGTTCGATGGCCCCCGCCAGACCCGCCGGACCGGCGCCGACGAAGAGCACGTCCATCTCGATGGCCTCGGCGCCCGGCGCCTCGGCCTTGATCAACTGCGCCACCGGCAGGGCCGGCTGGTGTCTGATGGGGAGAATCCTGGTCACTTACGCAAGCTCCAGTGAGATGTCGGCGGCGATGACGCTGTGAGTCAGCGCCCCGACCGAGATGAAGTCCGCGCCCGCCTCGGCGTAGGCGCGGGCATTGCCGAGGTTGATGCCCCCGGTCGCTTCGATCGCGATGGTGGGCTGAAGACCCCGGGCGAGTTCCGACCACCGGGCCACCATGCCGGGCGTCTGGTTGTCGACCATCAACCGGTCGGCCCCGGCCCGGCTGGCTTCGATGACCTGCTCCTCGGTCTCGACTTCCACTTGGCACGCGATCGCCCCCCGTGCCCGGGCGGCAACCAAGGCTTCCGCCACGCTCCGGCCATCGCGCTCCAATGCCCGCCAGTGATTGTCCTTGACCATGACGGTGTGGGCCAAGTCGAGCCGGTGAATCACACCCCCACCCGCGACGACGGCGGCCACGTCCAGCAGGCGGAGCCCGGGGGCCGTCTTCCGGGTGTGGAGGACCTGGCACCTGGTTCCGGCAATCGCCCGGACGTAGGCGCGAGTCGCGGTGGCAATTCCACAGGCCCGCTGGAGAATGTTGAGCATCGCTCGCTCCGCCCGGAGAATGGCAGCCAGATCGCCCCGGACCTGGCCGATCGGGCCGGGCTCGGCGGCACCGCCCTCACCGGTGACCCAAGTGACCGAGCAGCCAGCCGCTCGGGCGGTGGTCTCGGCATACAGAAGCCCGGCCACCACGATGGGTGTCCGGGCCTCGAGCACGGCTTGGCCGGGCACCGGCTTCCGCACCGTGACGGCGGTCGTCAGGTCGAGGACGCCGTCTTCACCGAGCGCCAACGCCGCAACCCGGGTGGCGTCGACGGTGAGATCGGGCAGGCGCTCCGGCATGGGCGGTTACTCCGCCTTGAGTTTTCGAATCTCGTCGGTTAGCCGAGGCACCACCTCGAACAAATCGCCGACGATTCCGTAGTCGGCCACCTTGAAGATCGGCGCGTCCTTGTCCTTGTTGATCGCGACGATGACCTTCGACGTCCGCATTCCGGCCAAGTGCTGAATCGCGCCGGAAATCCCGATCGCCACGTAGAGCGACGGCGCCACGGTCTTCCCGGTCTGGCCAACCTGGGCGCCGTGTTCGCGCCATCCGGCGTCGACCACCGCCCGGCTGGCGCCAACCGCCGCCGACCCCAGCGCCGCCGCCAGATCCTCGACCAATTTGAAGTTGGCGGGCTCTTTGAGACCCCGGCCGCCCGAAACCACAATGGGCGCCTCGGTGACATCGAGCGCGGCGGTGGCCGGCGCTTTGATTTCCGTGACTGTGACTCGCTGGGTAAAAGCGGGCACCGCGACCGTTTCGGCGACCCCGGCCTTGTCGGCTTTGCCGGGCGCGAAGGTGTTGGGACGAACCGAGAGAATCGCGGGTGTTCCGCCTAACACGAGTTTCTGGATGGCTTTGCCGGCATACACCGGGCGGGTGGCGACGATCTTCCCGCCCTCGACGTGGAGCGCGGTCACGTCGGTGGCACAGGCGGTCCGCAACTTGGCCGCAACCCGGGGCGCGAGGTCCCGGCCGGTGGCACTGGCCGCGAAGACGACCGCGGCATAGCTCCCGCCGATCGATGCGATGGTCGCGGCATAGCCATCGGGATTGTAGAGTCCGAATCCCTCGTGAGTGGCGTACAAGACCCGGTCGGCTCCTGAGGGCCCCAATCCGGTCACCCCCTCCACCGGCCCGGCGCCAAGGACGATGGCGTCGACCGTGCTCCCCCCCATGGCGTCCGCAATCAGGCGGGCGGCCGCTACTGCTTCCAAGGAGACTTTGCGAAGCGCACCCTGGCGCTGTTCCGTGACGGCAAGAATGGCAGCCATGATCAGATCACCTTCGCTTCGTTGCGAAGCAATTGCACGAGGAGCGTGACGGCGTCAGGTCCTTCCCCGACGATCCGGCCGGCTTGGCGTTCGGGCGGGAGGGAGAGCCCCACGACCGACACGGCGCCGGGTCCGAGCGTAACCGGCTTCGACTCGAGGGGCTTCTTCTTGGCCGCCATGATCCCCTTGAGGGACGGTAGCCGCGGGGTATTGAGACCCTTGTCGGCGGTGATCACCGCCGGAAGGGCGCAGGTCACGACCTCGACTCCGCCCTCCACTTCGCGCTCGGCCTGGACCCGGCCGCCGTCGACGGTAAGGCCCGACACCGCCGAAATCGTCGGGAGGCCCAGCAACTCGCCCACCATCAGGCCGACCTGATGGTTGTAGTCATCCACCGCCATCTTGCCGAACAGGATCAGATCGAACCCGCCGGTGCCGAGCTCGGCCGCCAGCGCCTCGGCCACCACGAAGCCGTCCGCCGAACCAGCGGTCTGGAGCAGGACGCCGCGGTCGATGCCCATGGCGAGCGCCGTCCGGATGGTCTCCTGAGCGGCGTCGCCGCCTAACGAGTAGACCACGGTCTCCCCGGCCCCGGCCTTGTCCTTCAGGGCCAGCGCCGCCTCAAGGGCGTACTCGTCATACGGGTTCGGGACAAATTTCACCCCGGTCTCGTCGATGGACTTCCCGTCCCCGCCCACCACGATTTTGGCCGTGGTGTCGGGAACCCGCTTCAAACAAACCGCGATTTTCACGATCCCTCCTTCAGTGCACTAATACGCGCTGAGTCCGGTGATTTCTTGCCCCAGAATCAGCGAGTGCATGTCGTGGGTGCCCTCGTAGGTATACACGGATTCCAGATTGGCCATGTGGCGCATCGAATGGTACTCGGCCAAGATCCCGTTGGCGCCCAGCAACCGGCGGGATTCCCGGGCGCATTCGCACGCCATATCCACGTTGTTCCGTTTGGCCATCGAGACCTGCTGCGGCGTCATGGTGCCCGCCTCTTTCATCCGGCCCAACTGGAGGGACAGCAATTGGGCCTTGGTAATTTCCGTGGCCATGTCGGCCAACCGGACCTGTTGGATCTGGGTGCCGCCGATCGGCCGGCCGAACATGATCCGGCTCTTGGAGTAGCGCACGGCCTCATCGTAACAGGCCATCGCCGCACCGATCGCGCCCCAGGAGATGCCGTACCGGGCCTGGGTCAGGCACTGGAGCGGGCTCTTGAGGCCGCCGGACTTCGGCAGCAGGGCGTCCTTGGGGAGATGGACATCTTCGAAATGGAGTTCGGCCGTATCGGAGGCCCGCAGCGAGAGCTTGCCCTTTTGGTCTTTGCCGGTAAAGCCCTTGGTGTCGGTGGGCACGATGAAGCCCCGAATCGACTTGGAGTCGTCAATCTCGCCGGTCTTGGCCCACACCACCGCCACGGTCGCCTGCGATCCGTTGGTGATCCACATCTTGGTTCCGTTCAGGACCCAACCGTCCTTGGTTTCCTTCGCGGTGGTAATCATCCCGCCCGGGTTCGAGCCGAAATCGGGCTCGGTCAGACCAAAGCAGCCGATGTCCTTTCCTTGGGCCAGCGTCGGGAGCCACCGTTTGCGCTGCGCCTCCGAACCGAACGCGTAGATCGGGTACATCACGAGGGCACCCTGGACCGACGCGAACGAACGAATCCCGCTGTCGCCCCGCTCGAGTTCCTGCATGATGAGTCCGTAGGCCACGTTGCCCAAGCCGGCGCATCCGTATTCCTCGGGCAGGTTGGCGCCGAGGACACCGAGTTCCGCGAGGCCGGGGATCAGTTGCTTGGGGAATTTGCCGGCGACGTAGTACTCGCCGATGATCGGCATCAGGTGCTCATCGACCCAGGCCCGGACGGTGTCCCGGATGGCGCGCTCTTCTTCCGTGAGGAGGGAGTCGATTTGATACAGATCGACTCCGGTAAACTGGGACCCAGCGACACCGACTGACATGGGGCAACCCCTTCTAAAAAAACGAGTTAAGGCGGGAAAATAACGTAAGATGGCCAGCCGGGGTAGGCAGGGTTTCGCGGGCCTTACCGAATCGCGATGGCGCGCGGTTCGATGGCGACTTCGTTGGCCTTCCGCCGAAATCCCGGTCCGTGATCGACCGGGAGCCCCGACTCGTCTTGCCACTGGTGAACCATTTCGTGGAGGAGGGTGTCACTCACCGAGGCCCAGCCGTCCCGACTCAGATGGCGGCGACTGATGGCGATGATCGGACTCCCGACCGACGTGGGTTCGTAATGACCGAGCTTGCGCCGCATCCGGCCCGAGAGCTCGATCGGAATCGGGGCCAGCCGGCCGCCGAACCACCGCGCATTCAAGACGACATGGAGGGCTTGCAACTGAGCGATTCGCTGCTCGTCGCCCGGTTCGGACCGATCGGGGCGGCGAATCCGCCGGGGCGGGCCGTCCGGATGGACTGGGAACCGAAGGAACACCCGGGCGGCCTCCCGGCGATCCTTCCGCCGCACCCAGGGCCTGGCCCACTTGGCGATTGCGGCCACCACCTCGGGAGGAGCCGCTGCATACCCCCCATGAACCCGGAGCCCGCTCCGCGGCTTGAAGGAGAGCATGACCCGGCGGTTTTGATGGAGCACGATCGGAATCGAGGCCGGCACCCCGAACGCCCGGAGTTCGGCAACCAAGTCCCGGGGCGTTTCAAGGTCGAGGCCGAGTTGGGCGGTCATCGCTCGGCGGGGCGCGGAAACCGGGCTGGTTCGCCGGGCTGGAAGGTGCGGCGGGCCCGGTCCCAGATGTGAGGCCTGATGGTGATCGACGAATCGTCGATTGTGATGACGTTGAAGGCCGACGGCCGGTGCCCCCGAGTCCGGTGGGTGTGAGTGCCCGCGGTGGAGACTACCATCCGGCCCGCCGCCGCCGCACCCTCCTGATGGTCGTGCCCGCACAGCACCAGATCGGCTCCGGTCGAGCGCAGGGCGTCCTCGGCCCATCGCCAGTGGGCCAGGCCCATCCGACGCGAGATCTGACCCCGGAGGACGTTGTGGTGGAGGACGACTACCTTGAGGCCCGCCGGCGCGGCCTGGAACCGGGCGGCGACCCGCTCCACCTCCGAGCGCGGCAAGTGCCCCTTCACGGCCGGATCCCGCCAGAACTTCCAGGTCATCGAGCCGAAGGCCACGCCGTGACTGGTCCGGACGGAGGCAATCACGAGGCCGGGCAACTCGAGCGTCGGCGACAGGTCGTCACCGAAATAGCGGCGATACTTGACTGTTAGGCGGTCGGTGCCCAACAGGCCGAACGGAGTTTCCCACCAGGCCACGTCGTGATTTCCCGGTATCACATGGACCGGCGCCGCCGGGCGAAGCCGCTCCACGAAGGCCAGCGCGCGCTGGAACTCGCCGTGCCGGCCCCGCTGGGTCAGATCACCTGAGATAACGATGGCGGTGGGTCCAAGGGTCGGGACCAAGGACTCCAGCACGTTGATCTGCTCGAGATCAACGTCCCGGCCAAAATGCAGATCCGAGAGATGAACGAGGGTCGTCACTCTACCAAACGACCCTGACTCGGTAGGTGAGGGTCGTTGCGCCGCGGGCCGGCACCTTGACCCGGAACCGGGTGATCGTGCTCGACACCTTCTCCGCCGCGACCGAGCTCGAGACAACCGTCCACTCGCCACCCCGCTGCTCCAGCACATCGACCGAGACCACCGAGTCCTTGGCGTTGGCAATGGTAACGGCGTAGGTGGCCATGGCCACGGTCCGCTTGCCTTCGAGACGGGTCTCGTACGCCGTCTGGAGACGGCGGGCGGTCAGGTCGAAGGCGGTGCCGGCGTCGAGCCGAAGATCCTGGCCGGCCGCCGTGTGGCCCACCGAGGATTCGCCAACCAACTGCGGGCGGCCCGCGGCGTCGCGTTCGTAGAGACGGACGGTACCGCCCGGCACGGGCCGATCGCCGAACTCGGTCTTGGCCAGGCGTTTGATGATGTAGGTGACGTTGACCGGTTCGAGCTGCTCGTCGCCGGATTGGGGCAGACCGCCCCAATACGGGAGCTGCCCCCGCACCGTGTAGGTCCGCTCGAGCGGCGCGGCGGCCGGTTCGAACAGGGCCGCCGAGGTCTCGACGCCCGGAACGAACGCCAACCGGCCCGGCAACGTGTACAGGTGGGCCTCGCCGACCTGCTGCTCACTGGCCCCCATGTCCGCCATGGCCATCGACGCCTCTCGAGCCAACGGCCCCCGGCCTTGGAACGTCTTTGGGGCGGACCCCACGTTACCGGCCAGCAACTGGACCTCGACGGAATCAGCCCGGATGGTGCCGACCTGAATGGCGGCATGCCCCGCCACCCGAGCGGTTCCCTTGCCTAACGTGATGGCGTAAGCGGCGTTCCAGGACGCCCCGCCCGAGAAAAAGCCCAGGCCGAGGGTGGTGCGGGGCTTCTCGCTCTTGATCCCGACGAGCAGACTGGACTGGAGCGGCACCAGCTCGGCCGGAAACAGCGGGATGCCGGGCGCTTGGAACGTCACCCGCCCATCCTCGAGCCGATACCGCTCCGGATCGACCGCCATGACGTCGGCCATGGTGATTTCCCGGGCGCCGTTGGGGCCGCGAGTCGCAAAAGCCAGTTGGCGGCCAACGGCCCGGCGAAGGGCATTGGCCTGATCTTGGGCGGCATCGTACTGAGCGCCGGTAATGGCCAGGCCCGAATCGAGGGCAAACAGGGAGCCAAGATCGAGCTGCCCCAGCGTCAATTGATGCGACGACGCTCCGGCCGGCACTCGAACCGGGAGGGTCCGGCGTTGGAGGACCCGACCATCCTGGTAGATCGTCAGGCTCGTTTGCGCTTCGGCCGCGACTCCTCCAACCAAGATGATGACCGCCAAGACGCCCGCTGCCCTCATCGCAACTCCTTGGGTAGGTATTCTTCGAGGATCCGCGAGACGAACCGGCGGACGATTACGTACACCAGCACCACCGAGGCCGCCGCGAAAACCCGTTGGGTCAGCTCCGGGGGCGTCTTCCAGATCAGCCAAGCCGCCAGCAGCACGGCCGCCACGATGCCGTACCGCTGCCCAGCACGGGCCGCCTTCCGCCGGCGTTTCTCCTTGCACCCATGGCAATAGTCACCCCACGCCAAGCCCGGCTCGCGCCGGTCGCATTGGACGCAGGGAACCGGCTCAGCCGCGAGCCCGAGCCGCGACGCGATCGCCGAATTGTTGAGTCGTAGCATGGCCACCCAGATCCTTGGTTCGGACTTGGTCTTTCACTATCGTGTCGACGATCGCTCGCCGAAGCCGGCCGCCGGCCTCGGCCTCGCCGAGGTGTTCCAGCATCATCGCGGCCGCAAACATCAGCGCCGACGGATTGGCCAGGCCCGTGCCGGCAATGTCAGGGGCGCTGCCATGGACGGCTTCGAAGATCGAGGCCGTCGTTCCAATGTTGGCGCCCGGCGCCAAGCCCAAGCCTCCGACCAGGCCGGATATTTCATCGCTCAGAATATCGCCGAACAGGTTCGTGGTCACGATCACGTCGAACTGTTCCGGCCGGACCACCAGTTGCATGGCGCAGTTGTCGACGATCATGTCGGTGGACTCGACCCGGCCCTGATACTCGGCCGCCACCTCGTGGCCGACCTCCAGGAACAGCCCGCTCACCATCTTGAGGATATTGGCTTTGTGAACGATGGTGACCTTCTTCCGCCCGGTCCGGAGGGCGTATTCGAAGGCGTACCGGACGATCCGTTCGCAGCCGTATCGGGTGGTGACCCCGGTGGTGACGCCGGCCGCGTGGGGATCGTCTTTGGTAGCAATCCAATACTCGATCCCGGTATAGAATCCTTCGAGATTTTCCCGCACCAACACGATGTCGATGTTGTCGTACCGGCCGGGGAGAATGGTCTTGGCGGGCCGGACGTTGGCAAACAGCTCGAACTCGCGGCGGAGCGCGACGTTCACCGATCGGTAGCCCGGACCCGAGGGGGTCGTAAGCGGCCCCTTCAACGCCACTCGGCGGTGCCGGATGCTCTCCAGGGTGGCTTCGGGCACCGGCGTGCCCGTCGCGGCCACCGCGGCCATCCCGCCAAGCTGGCGGTCCCACGTGAAGGTCACCCCGGTTGCTTCAACCGCATTGATCGTCGCGTCACTGATTTCCGGCCCGATTCCGTCTCCTGGAATCAGGGTCACTTCGTACCTCATGGCTCGCCCTCAACCGGGAAGATCGTGGCCACGGCCTTGCCAAGTACCTGATCGGGGGTGCCGCCGCTGCCTTTGGCCATCGACCGCCAGACCACTTTGCCGGTCCGGACGTCCGCCAATAAGACGGCCATATCAACCGCGAGGGCACCGGCACTGTCGGACTTGAACACCACCGAGGCGGGAATCATCGCGTAGCGTGAACCGCCCGCCACCGCCAAGAGTCGGCGGAGGTTCGAGCGGAGCGGGTCAGGGACGGAGGACATTCCCCAACTCCGCATGATCGACTGCCCCATCTGGTCGGGGTCCGGCATCAGGCCACCGGCCCGACGGGAGATCCGCCGCAATTCCTGGGGGGGGATCCACTTTACTTCGGGTGCCCGGGAGGCGGCCCCTTCGAACAGCACCGAATCGACCCACCGGAGCAGCGCCGGCCGAGCCAGCGCAAAGGTGCCTGGCGGGACCTCGGGTTCGATGAGGAACATGTTGACGGGAACGATGGCGACGCCCTGGCCGGCCACCGCATTGACGACGAGCGGCTGGGTAACCGGCCTCTTCTGGGCAAACACCGGCTGGGCGCCGGCCAGCGAAGCAACCACGGTCACGAGCGCGAACACGTTGCGGTTTCTCAACATAGCAGCTGTAATCCTAACGGAGTCGACCTAAAAAAACGACTCCACGCTGCCCGAGGTACCCACCGGCGACGGCTATCGCTCCAGGGCCAGGCCCCCGTCCACTTGAATGACTTGGCCGGTGACATGCCTGGCCTCATCCGAACAGAGGAACGACACCACATGGGCCACATCTTCGGGATCGGCCAAGCGGCCCAGCACCGTACTGGTCTTGGCCCGTTCCAGTACCTCGGGCGGCAGTTGCTGCAGGCGCTCGGTGCGGACGAACCCGGGCGCCACCGCGTTGACATTGATGTTGCTCGGACCAAGTTCCACCGCCACGGCCCGGGTCAGACCCTCGAGCCCGGACTTGCTGGCGGCGTAACTGGTGACCCCGAACCCCGGCCGGGTGGCCTGGTGGGCACTGATACTGACAATCTTACCGTACCGCTGGCGGCGGAAGATCGGGGCAACCGAGGCGATGCAGTTATTGGCCCCGATCAGATTCGTCATGATGACGTCGTTCCAGTCAGTCTCCGTCAGGCGCCATTGGGCACCATCGATCGCAATCCCGGCGTTGTTGACCAAGAAATGGACCGACCCAAACTTCTCCTTGACGGCGTCGATGAAACGAGCCACGTGCTCCCGATCCCGCACGTCGCAGGTATCGGCCAGCACGCGGGCGCCCATCGAGGCCAGAATCGTTTCGGTCAACAAGGCCATTTCGCGAACGTCCCGGCCCGGCAAATTGACGAAACAGAACGCCACGTTGCAGCCCAGCCGGCCGAACTCGAGCGCAATGGCCCGCCCCAAGCCCGTTGCCCCGCCGGTCACGACGACCGTCTTGCCGGCAAACCCGGGAGCCACCACCGGTTGCTCCAACGCCTCCGGCAAGACCGCCGACCGCGAGCGGCCAACCGCCTGCCAACTAGGTGATTTCCCGAAATCCGAAAATGGCATCTGGCGCGAAGCTATCGGCCGTCGCCCCATCCCGCAAGCTCAACCCTCGCGCGCCGAGCCGAGTGCCGAGCGCCGAGCGCCGAGTGCCGAGACCGACATCCCGGCCGCCACGAGGAGGGCCAGTCCTCCGCCGAACACCTGGTAGAGCCATCCATACCCGAGGCCGAAGATCAGCGCGCCGACCCCGGCCATGGCCTGGTAGGTTCCAAAGGCGCGACCCCGCCGGCTCGGCGCGACCCGGGCCACCGCCGCTCGCTCGGCCGGCTCCAGGAAGCCGGCGGCCAGGCCGTGGGACAGGAACAGGCCGACGGCCAAAGTCGGGCTGAGGTCGCGGGACAATCCGAACGCGGTCGCGGCATAGGCCGCCGTGCCGAGGACCAGCGAGGGACCGACGCCGACCCGGTCGGCCAGCCACCCTGAAGGGTAGGAGGCGGCGCTCTTGACGATATGGAGCACCGCCCACACCAACGGCACCCCGGCGACCGGCAAGCCCAGATCCTGGATCCGAAGCAGGATCAACGCTTCTGGCAGGCGGACCGCGGCCAGCAGCGCCAACCCCGCCAACCGACCTCTTGGCACGGTGGACGAATCGTCGTCGGGGGCGGACGGAGCCGGCTCGGCTGCGATCGTGGTCCGGGCCCGCCAGAGCACCAGGGTCAGCACGCCAAGCGCCGCGATTCCCGGAATCAGACTCGCGCCTAACACCTGCCGGACCGGAACGCCCCGCCGCAGCAGTTCGAACGCCATCAGCGACCCGAGCACGGCCCCCAGATGGTCGGCGGTCCGATGGAGGCCAAAGGCGCGGCCGTGCATCACGCGGGGAGTGGCATCGGCAATCAAGGCATCCCGGCCGGGCGACCGAAGGCCCTTCCCCATCCGGTCGAGCATTCGGACGCCGATGACCTGCCAGGCGGAGGAGGTGACCGCCATGACCGGCCGGAGCACGGTGGCCACGGCGTAGCCAGCCCAGACCAAGGGGAGGCGCCAGCGGCCCCGGTCGGCCAGCGGGCCGCTCCACCACCGAATGACGGACGACGCCAGGTCGGCCGCGCCGTCCAAGGCGCCCAGGACCACCGGACCGGCGCCTAACGTGCCGGTCAGGAACGCCGGCAGCAGCGGATAGACCATTTCGCTGGCGAAGTCATTGAGGAGCGAGACCGCCGCCAGGCCTTTGACCGTGGCGGGGACCCGGGGGGCATCAGGAATCGGCACTGAGCGCCCACGCGGCCAACGCCGGGTGGAACAGGCCTCGGGCCGTGGCCGCGGCGATCAGATCGGGAGGGGTCGCGTCGCGAGCGAGGGCAACCGCCTGCCACTCGGCGGCCAGGAGCACGGTTCCGACCGATTCGAGCGGCGCCACCACCACCCGGCGGACCTGCTCACCACGGCTCTGGAGCCGGTCTGTCAGCTTGGCCACACCCTCGGCCGCGCCAATCCGGCCGAGTTGAATGGCCAAATCCAGCCCGGCGATGACCAAAGCCAGATGCCGCTCACCGGCCGAGCGATGGCCGGAGAACAGATCCATGGCCGAGAGCCATTCCGGCGCCGCCAGCCGGCGACGAATTTCACGAGGCTCGGCTGCCGCCGCGACTCGAGCCCCGCTGCCGACGGCCGCGACGATGGACCGTCCCGTCTCGAGATCGGCCGCTGAGGACTCGACCAGGGCAATCAGCCGGCGTTCCGCCTGGGCGGCGGTCATTTCGAGCTTGAATTCGTGATGGAGGTGCCAGGTGACCTGGTCCTCGCCTAACGCGCCGGCATCGGCGGCCCCGTCGACTCCGACATCGTGCCGGAGGAAGGTCTCCAGCCCCGCCAGGGCCTCGGCGGCCGCCGGGTGCGTGACCGCCGGGCGGAGCTCGGTCAACAATTCGAGGGCCACGTGGAGGTTGCCGATCGACGGCTTCGACACCGTCCCGCGAAGCGCGGCCGCCCAAGCGGGCATGGCCTCGAGCATGGCCTGATCGTCGGGCCGGGCGGCGACGATGGCGGCCAG
This sequence comes from Gemmatimonadota bacterium, assembly GCA_009692115.1. NCBI lineage: Bacteria > Pseudomonadati > Gemmatimonadota > Gemmatimonadota bacterium. Next base: position 384,401 of record SHZU01000001.1, read on the forward strand.
CCGGTCGAGCCACAGGGCCGGACTTCGCCGGTCGGGGCGATCGTGCTCGACTCGCCGAAGCCGGACCCGGATGGCGTCAATCAGGATCGTGCGGTCGACTTCCTCGTCCAGCGAGTCGAGCTCGAGTTCCTCGACCGCATGCGCCAGCGAGCGAAACGCGGCCGCGTGCTGCGGGAGGGTCTGGTCGTCAAACGAGGCCAGCACCGGGGCCGGGCCGACCCAGTCGGTCCGGCTCGCTTCGACCCCGTCGAAGTGGTGCCAGAGGTCGAGAAACGAGAGGGCCAGTTCGGGCAATAACGGCATCCGCGCTATCGGCCCGTGACTTCCGAATCGTCCGCGACGCTGAGTGACCCCGAGAACCCCTTCACGGTGACCCGGTTGCCGAGCATCGAGTGGATGAGCACCGCGTCGGTGATGATGCTCTTCTGGCCGACCAGCGTGTGCGACAAGGTCGAATTGGTAATCACGGAGCCCTTCTCGACCGTGACGTTCGGCCCGATCGTGGACCCTGCGATCGAGACGCCTTCTTCGATCAGCACCGGGTCAATGAAGGTTACCCCGGGAAAAGCGCCCCGGCGGGCCGCCCCTTTTTCGAGGAGGATTTGATTGGTCTCGAGGAAAGCGTCGAGTTTCCCGCAGTCGTACCACCCGCCCACTTCGGCGGTCAGGATCTTCTTACCATGTTCGATCATCCATTGGAAGGCATCGGTCAGGTAGAACTCGCCCTTGTTGGCCGGTGCGGCCAGGGTGTGGTCAATCCCGTTCCAGAGGGCTTCGACGTCCTTGATGTAATAGAGCCCGATGTTGGCGAGCTTGGAAATCGGCGTCGTCGGTTTTTCGACGATCTTCGTCATGTAGCCGTCGGCATCGGTCACCACGACCCCGAACCGTTGATAATTCTCGACCTCTTTAGCCCAAATGATCCCGTCGGCGGTGGCTCGGTTGATCAGGGTCAGGTCGGCCTCGAAGACGGTGTCGACGAAGATGACCAGGATCGGCTCATGGACGAACGGCCGGGCCAAGTTGACGGCGCCCGCGGTCCCGTCCTGGACCTGCTGCTCGATATACCGGCACGGCACCCCGTAGCGGCCGGTCGCATAGGCCTCGACCTGCTCTTTGAGGTGGCCGGTGATGAAGATGATCTCGGAGACGTCGAGGCCCTTGATCCGGTCCATGACCCAATCCATGACCGGACGGCCGGCCACTTTGAGCATGGGCTTCGGGACCAGGTGCGAATGGGGACGGACCCGGGTCCCCTTGCCGGCCAGGGGTATGATGACTTGCACGGTCAGGTTCTCCCGTAGCGATCAGTGATGCGGACGAGATCGTCCAGCTCGGGGGTCGAGGCCTCGAGCACATCGGAGTCCTGGATGGCCTCGATTTGGTGAATCAACTTGGCCGGGATGTGAAACGACTCGCCGGCGCGAAAGGGTCGGGCGGTCATGCCCGAACCAGCCACCTGGGTCCGCAAGATGAGTTCGCCCCGGAGGACATACATCGTTTCATCCTTGACGTTGTGGTACTGGCAGCTCATGACTTGCCCGGCGTTCACGTGCAGGATCTTCCCGACGTAGCGGTCGGTCCGGGCCCAAATCACTTCATACCCCCAAGGTTTGTCGACCCGATAGGGTATTTCACTCATGAAGCCTCCAAAGGATGAAACTCGAACGCGGAAGGCGACGCAACGCACTCCCGGACGCAGACCCCGCAACCAACGCAGCCCTCGCGCCGGAGCACTGGATGGCCGGCCTCATCTTGCCCTAACGCCCGTTCCCCGATCGGGCACGCATCCACACACACCCGGCACGGACTCCCCTCGAACGTGACGCACCGTTCCGGAACCAACGCCACCGTGCCAAGACGGTAGTCGGTCCACCCGTTGGCCGGCCGGGTCAGCGCCCCGGTCGGGCAGGCCTGGACGCAGGGCATGTCCGGGCACGCCACACACGGTTGGCTCGTCGGCTCGAGGTAGGGCGTGCCGGCCGCCAACCCGCCCGAGGCCGGCACCGTCAGAATCGCGTGGACCGGACACACGGGTGAGCACGCGCCGCACCGGGTGCAGGCGGCCAGGAACCCGACCTCGGGCATCGAGCCGGGCGGCCGGGTGTACCGGCTTTGGATGATCCGTTCCTCGGTTCGCTCGACCAACCCTCGGAGCCATTCCCCGAAGCTGTCGCGAATCACCGCCCGCCGGTCGCCCGTCTTATCCCATGGTTTCACTGGCGATAAATCGGAAAGACACCATCGGTCAGGCGCCCGAGCAGGCCGCTGAACAGCACCCCGATCCGCGGCTTGCCAGGGCCCTGATCCGTGGGATTCCTGGGGTCATCGGTCGGGGCGGTGTTGAACACGGCAACGACCCCAGCCTTAGACACGGGATCGATGTAAAAGAACGACCGGAACGCCTTCTGGCTCCCGGTATGTCCGACCAAGTTGAGACCCTTCCGCTCCAGCAGAAAATAGGCCAAGCCGATCGACCCGCCCTCGGGGCCGCCTAACGGAAGCAGTGGCTTCCACATTTCCTCCAGCGACGCTCGCGCCAAGACCCCCCGGCCGGCCGCCGGCACCCCGGGGGCTCCGACGAGGAACTGGAGATACTTGACCAAATCCGTGATCGGGGCATTGAGCCCGCCGTTCGATACCGTGATCCCGGTGTCGAAGTCGAGGCCGTTCGCCACCGGGCCGCCGGTCCCGATGTCGTAGTTGTTGGACCGAAACGGCAGCAAGTGGTACGGGGTGAGATCGAAGTAGCTTGACGACATGCCGAGGGGCCGGAACAGGTTCTTCTCGATGTAGGTCTCGTAGTCCTCGCCGGTCAGCGCCTCGATGGTCCGACCGAGGAAGATCACGCCCGGGTTCGAATAGCTGAACTTCGTCCCCGGCTGGAACAGGATCTCGGTGTACGGCATCATCGCCACCAGTTGCGACCACGCGACCGGCTCATGCGGATGCCACGGTTTGTCGCCGCCCCAGGGCCAGGTCCCGTTTCGAAAGCCGGCGGAATGCGACATCAGCATCCGGAGGGTAATCGCCTCCATCGGCCCGAATGGATTGTGGACCGCCCGCAACTCGGGAACGTACTGGAGCGCCGGATCGTCGAGCCCGAGCCGCCTCCGGTCGCGAAGCTGCATCACCGCGATGGACGTGAAGGTTTTGGTGATCGACGCCCAGTGGTAAATCGTCCGCTCGTCAACCGCCCGGTTGGTGGCCAGATCGGCCAGGCCGTGAAACTCTTGCGCCAACACGGTGTCGCCATGGAAGAAGATCATGCTCCCGCCGACCACGCCCTCATCGTTGAGGGTCCGGTGGAAGAACTCCTTGACCGGAGCCCATGCCGGAGTGAATCGATCCCGGATCGTTTGCGCCGGCCCGGTCGTCGGGCCGAGGCCGGCAATCAGCAGGACCGCCAGTGCGGTTTGTCGGAACGAAGGGCCGGTCATCATGGGGCCAGAATCTAACCGATCGCCCCTTGGTTCCGCCTCTCGCTCTGGATAGGCTTCCTCCCCCGGCTCGCCGGCACCCGTACCCGATCCCCGGAGCCCGGCATGGTGTTGGTCGCGGTGGCGCTACTGATTCAGTTGCAGGACACGCTCACCCACTCCACCGCCAGGCCGGACCTGGTCCACCGGAACGGGCGGATCCCGCCCTCGGTCACGGCTATCCCCGCCCCTGCTCCGGCCCGGATCGACGGACGGCTCGACGAGCCTTGGTGGCACACCGCCGTCCCCGCGACCGACTTTCGCCGGGATGTACCCGCGGACGGCAACCCTGCCTCCGAGGGCTCCGAAATCCGAGTGGCCTACGACCGCGATGCCCTCTATATCGGGGCCCGCCTCTACCACCGCGACATCACGGCGATTTCCCGGCGGCTCAGCCGCCGCGACTCGTTTTCGGTGTTCAACGACGTGTTCTTCGTCATGATCGACTCGTACCACGACCATCGGACTGCCTTCGTCTTTGGCGTGACACCGGCGGGGGAGCAGCGCGACATGCTGACGACCTCCGATGGCGGGAACCGCGATGCCTCGTGGGATCCGGTTTGGGAAACCAAGTCCTTGATCGATTCGTTAGGCTGGACCGCTGAAATGCGAATCCCGTTTTCCCAACTCCGCTTCCCGGCGAGGGCTGAGCAGACCTGGGGCATCCAGTTCCGCCGGGACATCCGGGCCGCCGGCGAGGCCGTGGACTGGTCGTGGACCCCCCGAACCGAATCAGGGCAGGCCTCGAAGTGGGGTCACCTGTTCGGCCTTCGCAACATCCCAGCCCCGCGTCGTCTGGAGGTGCTCCCGTATTCGGTGAGCCAAGCTCGATTCATCGAAGGTGCCAACCGAAGGAGCCCGTTCGACGACGGGAGCGTCCGATCGTTGGCCGGCGGGCTCGACCTCAAATACGGCCTGACCAGCGACCTGACCCTGGACGCCACGATCAATCCCGATTTCGGACAAGTCGAGGCCGACCCGTCGGTCGTCAACCTCACGGCGTTCGAGACCTTCTTCGAGGAGCGACGGCCGTTTTTCGTCGAAGGCGCCGGGATTCTCGACTTCGGAGTCCGCGACCAGGGCGTGAACTTCTATTACTCGCGGCGTATCGGCCGCCAGCCGAGTCTGTCCGCCACCGGCGCCGCCGAGTTCGTCGATCAACCGACCGCCACGTCGATTCTCGGCGCTGGGAAGCTCAGTGGACGGACTCGTTCCGGATGGTCGATCGGCGCCATTGGCGCCATCACCGGCCGAGAAACCGCTCGGCTGGCGAATGCGAGCGGCGCTCCCTTGGCCGACCGGCCCCTCGAGCCGCTGGCCGGTTACGGGGTCTTCCGCCTCCGGCGCGACTTCCGGGGTGGCGGCAGTGGGATCGGACTCCTGGCCACCGCCGTCGGCCGCGACCTCGGCGACTCATCATTCCGGGCGCTCCGGTCCAGCGCGGTCGTCGGAGGAGTCGATTTTTTCCATCGGTTCGGCCACAACGGGTTCGAGATCCGAGGCGGCATCGGCGGTTCATTGATTCGCGGCGACACCGCCGCGATCAACCAAGCTCAGTTGTCATCGACCCGCTATTTCCAGCGATTCGATCAGGCCAAGGTCCGCTATGACCCCACTCGCCGCTCGCTGGCCGGCCTCGGCGGGGAACTCAACGTCGGGAAGATCGGCGGCCAGTGGCTCTACTCCTTCGGCACCACCTTCGTGTCGCCGGGGCTCGAGTTGAACGACGCCGGGTTCCAGACCCAGGCCGATCGGATCAGCTTCTCCGGCCGCGTCAATCGCCGGTGGATCAAACCGAGTGCGTATTTCCGGAGCTTCGACCTCAGTTGGAACACGTTCCAGGCCCTCAACTTCGAGGGGATCAACATCCGGCGGAATTTTGAGATGAGCGCCAATGGCGAGTTTCTCGGATTCGGCGGGTTCCGGCTCAACCTGGACCGGAATCCCGCATCCTTCGACGATCGGGCCACTCGGGGCGGTCCCTTGATCAAACGGCCCTCGCAATGGGGGGTCTCCGGCAATGTCCGAACCGATGGCCGGCGCACGGTGTCCGGCAGCATTGGCATGGGATACGAGTGGGACGAGGCTGGGCGGTGGTCGGCCCGGATCGGCCCTGACATCACGATTCGGTCCCGGGGCGCCCTCTCGATTTCCTTCAACCCGGGCTACACCCGATCGCATGAGGCCTCATTCTATGTCGGTCAGAGCCCCGATCCGGCGGCCGCCGCCACCTTCGGGAACCGTTATCTGTTTGCCCAGCTCGACCAGAATACGCTGAGCCTGACGACCCGCGTCAATCTGCTGCTCTCACCCAAACTTTCGGTCCAACTTTACGCCCAGCCCTTCGTGGCCACCGGAGACTACCGCGGCTTCCAGCACCTGAACGCGCCCCGCTCCTTCGGGTTCACCCGGTACGGGAGCGGCGCCTCGACGATCGGATACAACCCCGCCGACTCCACCTACACGGTCGATGCTGACGGACCCGGGGCCGCGCTCCCCATCGTTGTCAGCGAGCCCGATTTTCGGGTCCGGTCCCTTCGGAGTAACTTGGTGGTGCGGTGGGAATACCGGCCCGGCTCGACGGTATTTCTGGTGTGGAATCAGAACCGGGCCTTTCGCGCCACCGACCCGCGATTCCGGGCCTTGAGCGATCTGAGCGACATCTGGAACGACGACCAGCAGAACGTCTTCCTGATCAAAGCCAGCTACTATTTTTCCCTGTGATTGCATGCTGATCGTCCTCGGGCTCCTATTCCAGATCGGGGTCCCTCCAACCGACTCGGGCCTGGTCCATCGCAACGGCCGGATTCCCCGGTCGATCACGGCCGTTCGGACCGACGCGCCGACGACGATTGACGGCCGATTGGACGATGCCATCTGGGCCCGGATTACCCCTGAGAAGGGATTCCGGCGGGATGTCCCGAGCGACGGGAATCCCGCCACCCAGGCCACCGACGTCCGGATCGCCTATGACCAGAACGCCATCTACATCGGGGCCCGCCTCTACGACGACCAGCCCGGTACCATTTCCCGGCGTCTGAACCGACGGGACTCGTTCGGCGCCTTCAATGACGTGTTCTTCGTCTTGCTCGATTCATACCACGACCACCGGACGACCTTCGTCTTCGGAGTCACCGCCGCCGGTGAACGCCGGGACGCCCTCTCGACCGAAGATGGCAGCGGCGGACTCGACGCCGGATACGACCCGGTGTGGGCAGCCGCAACCAGTATCGACTCGTTAGGCTGGGTTGCCGAGATGCGGATTCCCTTCTCACAGCTCCGGTTCTCCGGCGCGGCCACCCAGATTTGGGGTATTCAGTTGCGGCGGGACAACGTCCGGGCCGGCGAGGCGGTTGACTGGCAATGGTCGTCGCGAGCCGAACCGGGCCAGGCCTCCAAGTTCGGCCACTTGCTGGGCCTGACCGACATTCCGGCCCCCAAGCGGCTCGAGTTCCTTCCCTATACGTCGAGTCAAGCTCAGTTTACCCAAGACATCGCGCCGGGCAATCCGTTCAACGACGGCCGGACCGGATCGGTCACCGGCGGCCTCGATGCCAAGTACGGCCTGACCAGCGATCTGACCCTGAACGCCACGATCAACCCGGATTTCGGCCAAGTGGAGGCCGACCCGTCGGTCGTCAACCTGACCGCCTTCGAAACCTTCTTCGAGGAACGGCGGCCCTTCTTCGTCGAGGGGTCCAATATCTTCGGATTCTACACCGGATTCGGCCGCGACCAGCTGTTCTATTCCCGCCGAATCGGCCGGAGCCCCGGCCAGTCGGCGTTAGGCAAAGCGGCGTTCGTGGACGAACCAGGGAGTTCGTCGATCTTGGGGGCGGTCAAGTTGTCGGGCCGGACCAAATCCGGTTGGTCGATCGGGGTCCTCGATGCCATAACCGGCCGGGAGGAAGCCCGCCTCGCCAACCCGGGCGGTCCGATCACCACCACTCCGATCGAGCCCGGGGCCAACTACGGCGTCCTCCGGCTCAAGCGCGATGTGGCCGGGGGATCAAGCGGCTATGGGTTCATGGGCACTGCGGTCAATCGGGGCGGCACCGCCGCCGAGTTTCCGGGCCTGACGAAGTCGGCGTACGTCGGGGCCGCGGACTTCTTCCACCGCTGGAAGCAGAACTCCCGCCAGATCATCGGGTCCTTCGGCTTCTCCCGGATAGCCGGTCCGAGCGAGGCGATGGCCGGTGTCCAACTTGCTTCCGCCCGATACTATCAGCGCCCTGATCAGGACTACGTCTCGTTCGATCCGACCGCTACGACGATGAACGGGGCCAACGGGCAATTGCTGCTCGAACAACTCGGCGGGGACTGGGTTTATCAGATCGGCGGGAACTTCACCTCGCCGGGGTTCGAGTCGAACGATGCAGGATTCCAGCAGGAGGCCGATCGAATCCGGATTGGCGGACTCCTCACCCGTCAATGGGTTAGCCCCGGGAAAATGGGGCGGTCCGGGTCATTCAACTTCCAAGCCAACCAACTTTTCAATTTTGGCGGGATCCGGCTGGCGCCCCAGGCCGGCGTCGGAACGGTCTTGAGCCTCCATAACTTCCATACCATATACCTGAATTTCGACTATCGCTTCCAGGGGCTCGACGATCGGACCACCCGGGGCGGCCCCCTGATCGAGACCCCGAGCAATTTCCGCGGCAGTCTCCACTACTCCACCGATAGTCGAAAGGCCGTCTCGACGACTGCCGGGACCTCGATCGCCATCGACGATGACCGGTCCTCGAGCGCCAGTGTCTTTGCGCAAATCAACGTCCAGAACCAAGGCCGGATTACCTTTCAGATCACGCCCAGCTACCAGCGATCCCGGCAAAAGGCCTTCTACCTCGGACAGTACGCCGACCCGACGGCGAGCGCGACGTTCGGCAACCGGTATCTCTTCGCCCCGCTCGACCAAGACGTGCTGAGCATCAGCACTCGACTCAACTACTACTTCACCCCGGCGCTCTCACTCCAGTTGTATGCCCAGCCGTTCGTGGCCACCGGCGATTTTCGATCGCCCCGGTCGCTGGTGCAGCCGCGAAGCTACGGATTCCGGACCTACGGCACCGGCGGTTCGACCATCGCGACCGACCCGGCCACCGGCGCCACCACGGTCGACGCCGATGGCGCCGGACCCGCCCCCTCGAATACCTACGGAAACCAGGATTTCCGAATTCGGTCGATTCGGAGCAACTTGGTGCTCCGGTGGGAGTACCGGCCGGGGTCGACCTTGTTCCTGGTCTGGAATCAGAGCCGGTTCAACTTCGGGAGCGATCCGAGGTTCCGGCCCTTCCGGGATCTCGGGGACATCTTCTCCGACGACATGCAAAACGTCCTGCTCGTCAAGGCGAACTACTACTTCTCGTTCTAAACCCGGTGGCCGAATGAACGGTCGCACGTTCGTTCCATGGCTCGTTCTGCTCATCACGGCACCGGCCTCGGCCCAAACGGTCCGAGTCCAGGCCGTCGAATCCGAAACCCAGCGGCCGGTGGTCGGGGCTATCGTGGTGCTCGTCGACAGCGCCGGCCGCCCTGGCACCCGAGGCTTGACCAACGAAGGGGGACGGGTGGTGCTCACCGCGCCGCACCCGGGAACTTTTCGGCTCCGGGCCGACCGGATCGGGCATTCGGGTATCCTGACCGACCCCTTCCCGGTCGGTGACTCCGCTATCTCGATCACCGTCATCATGCCCGCGAGCCGTACGGTCCTGCCGGAGGTCACGGTGGCCGGCGCCACGCCATGCGATCGCCGGGCGAGTGGCGCGTCGACGGCGGAGCTTTGGAACGAGATCCGCAAATCACTGACGGCCAGCGAGATCACCACTGAATCCGAGAGCGTGGTGCTGGCCGTGACCCGATTTCGGCGGTACCGGACCCGGGCCGGCGTGATCCGGGCCGACAGCATCGTCGGCCGGTTCACCACCCGGAACGCCCCCTTCGTGAGCGGCGATCCGGGCCAGCTCCATCGCGACGGCTTCATCCAGGAGCGCGGGGGCGGGTTCCAGTTTTTTGCGCCGGACGCGAGGCTGGTGCTGTCGGACGAGTTTCTGGAGGCGCATTGCTTCCGGGTCGCGACCGCGGACCCCGAGCAGCCGGGGTTTGTCGGGCTGGCCTTCGAGCCGGTTCCCGGGCGGCGCCTGCCCGACGTCCGCGGCACCCTCTGGGTCGATCGGCGCTCCGCCGCCCTCCGTCATCTGGACTTCGAATACCTCAACGCGCCCGAAGCGATTCAGTGGGACGGGATCGGGGGGCGGATCGAGTTTCAGCGGTTGGCAAACGGCCTCTCGGTCGCCACCGAATGGTTCATCCGCACCGCCGACCGGGTGCGGGTGGAGCCCCGCGGGTTCCGCCGGCTTCGGCAGGGGGTGGATTCGGTGGCTGGGTATGTCGACGAGGGCGGCAGCGCTCAACCGTTAGGCAGTGGTGAGAGCTTGGTCGACGATCAGGCGGCGAGGACGGCCGAATCCACGGTGGCCTCGGGAGAACTGTTATTGCGGGTCGTGTCCGCCGCCGGGAAGCCGGTCGAGCGAGCCACGGTCACGGTGCCGGGCATCGACTCGACCTTCGCCACCGATCCAGCCGGCCTGCTCCGCCTCGGTGAATTGCCCGAGGGCCCCGTGGTGCTCCGGGTCGTGGCGATCGGGTACGCGCCCCGTGGACTCGGCTTCCGGATTTCGCTCGACCGCCGGTTCCTCGACACGACCCTGGTATTGAAACCCGTCGCCCAGACGCTCGCGCCCCTCGAGGTAACCGGCCGGACCACCCCGGTGGTGGCCAAGCTCGAAGAATTCGAGCGCCGCCGACAGGCCGGATTCGGCACCTTCGTGACCCGGGCCGTGCTCGCGAAATGGGAGGCGCACCCGCTCAGCGTGGCCCTCCGGACCGTGCAAGCCGTCCGGCTGGTGCCCCGGACGACCGACTGCGGCGGCGGGTTCGGCGCCGCAAGCCTCCGAAGCGGGCGTTACGCCCCCTGTCTGATGGGCCCAGGCTGCCCGATGGCCATCTATGTCGACGGAGCGCGGATGTACGACGGCGATGGGCCGGTTCCGAATCTCGACGACTTCCTGACCGACCGCGTCGAGGCCGTCGAGATCTACCGGGGCCCGAGCGAGACGCCGGTCGAACTGAACACCACCGGCGCTTTGTGCGGGGCGGTCATGATCTGGACTCGGATCAGCGGCAGCTAGGATTTGAAGTCCGGCCTCAACTCGACGGGATTTCGTTTACCAAGCCCAGGAAGAGAATGGTGCCGGACAACCGTTCTCGGATCGCGACCAGGAACGGCCGGTCGACCCGGATGGTGACCACCTGGGGCTGGCTGGTCCTGCCAACGCCCACCGCGGTGGCCGCCGCCGCTTCGGTCCCTTCCTCGTCGATGGCCACGAACGTCTTATGCTCGACCCGGGTGATGACCAACCCGTCATTGGCGATCCCGGTCAGATCGGCCCGATCGGAGAACGCTGGGTCCATCCCGAGCGCGATGAGATCCTGCCCGAGGGACCGTTTGTAGTCGAAGGTGATCTTCGGAAAGAAGAGATCGATTTTGGAGGAATGGAACCCGGCCGCCGCGGTCGCAAAGTCCGCTGCGCTGAGCCGGCTCGCCAAACTCGCGCCCGTGGTTCCCTCCTTCGGAAGGATGACCGTCATCGCATGGGCGCCGGCCCCGTACCAGAGCTCTGTCATTTCGAAATCGGGGCCCCGGAAGTAGGGCAGATCGTCCTGGCGGTGCATGAATGGAACCGTCTGGGACCCCCCAACCGCCCGTTGGAACGAAGCTGGAGCGGTTTCGCCCTTCTTGAACTGGGTTCGCCAGAGGCCCTTGAAGTAGATCGCGTTGACCGCAAAGAGAACCTCGTCGCTGCTGATCGAGCTCAAGATCTTCGGAATCTTGCCCTTGGTCTTCTGGCTGACCCAGTTGTTGATGGCATCGAGCGCGGCCGGCGAACCAAAGTCGAGCGATTGCGCTTCGGCGTCGAAAAACTGCCTCGCATCGGCGAGGAACGAGGCCAAGATCGGATACCCCCGGCGGGTCCAGATCGAGTTCGCGATGGTGAATTGAACCTGTGGATCAAGACTCGCCAGCAGGGCGATCAGACTCCGGTAGCCCTCATTGATGTCCGCCTGCGACGTCGTGCCGAAGCCGAGGGTCGCGGCCATCGCGTCGCGGGTCTCGCCGCGGGCGCCATTCATGACCATGCCGAGCGCCATCGACACCGAAAGCGGGGAGAGAAAGACGTTCTTCCCCGGCTCGGCGGCGGTGGCCCGGCCGAGGAGGTCGAAGGCAAAGCGGTTCGAGGCACCGATGGCGGTGACTTCGGCCCCCGACAGCGCCCGGGGCAGCCGCTCGAGCAACGGGGGCGCACCATTGGGTTCTGGATCGGTTGGGCCGGCGCATGCCGCGGCGAGGAAAAGCGTGAGTACGAGCGGGGCCTTCATGGGGTCATTCTCCGAGGGGAAACGCCGAGCCACGATCCTAGTATACCCGGGGATCGTGGCCGGTGTCATTCCCGCGGGCCTTAGTTGAGCCAGTAGTCGAACCACTGCCGGAGCCGGCCCAGCCGGTCAACGAGCAACCACGGCTCACCGGTCCGGGACAAATCATGAGTCGATCGGGGATATCGGATGAACTCGACCGGCACCTTCTGCTTCTGCAACGCCATGAACCACTGCTCGGCATCGGCCATCGGAGTGCGGTGGTCCTCTTCCGACTGGACGATCAACGTCGGCGTCTTGACCTTGTTGACATGCCGCATCGGTGACAATGAGTCATAAAGGGCCGGTCGCTCCCACGGCATGCCATAGAACTCGAACTCGGTCAGCCCGGGCACGTCCGACACGCCCCACCACGACCACCAATTGCTGATCATCCGGTCGGCCTGGGCCGCCTTGAACCGGTTGGTCCGAGTGGTGATCCAGGCCGTCATGAAGCCGCCGTACGAACCCCCGGTGACGCCCATTTTGGTCGAATCGACGTCGGGCCGGGCCGCGGCAATGTCCACCGCCTTCATCAGGTCCTGGTAGTCTTCGAGCCCCCACCGACCCCGGGTCGAATAGGTGAATTCGGCCCCATACCCGCTCGACCCGCGTGGATTGGTAAACAACACCCACTTGCCCGACCCGGTGATGTTGTGAAACTCGTCAAACCAATTCTCGCCATAGGCGCTGTGCGGGCCCCCGTGGATGTAGAACACCAATGGATATTTCCAGCCCGGCTGATAGCCAAACGGCTTCTGGAGCCAGCCCTCAATCTCGACTCCGCCGACGCTCTTGTAGGTGAACCGCTCGGCGTCCGGCCAGACAATTTCCGTGTTGAGTTTGCCGTTGAAGTCGGTGACCTTGCGCTCGCCGGTCCCGTTCCCAGACGCCAGATACAGCTCGGTCGGCGAGGTGATCGAGGTCGCGACATAAGCCATGACCTGACCCGCCGGATCGATATCGGTGCCCGGAATCCGCCGCCGGCCCGAAACGATTTCCTGCCGCGCCCGAGTGTCCGGGTTCACCGTGAAGACGGCGTCCCGTCCGCCGATCGAGGCGCCCATCAACATTTGTCCGCTCGGCAGCCAGTGGAGCCAATTCGGCTCATACACCCAGTCGCCCAGCAAATTGACCGGGGTACCGCCGGCGGCGGGGATGACCCAGAGCCGTTGGGCCCCGGTCCGGCCAACCTGGGACACGTACGCCAACCGCGATCCATCTGGCGACCACTCAAGACCGCCCTCGGTTCCGGCGCCGGTCGTTAGGCGGCGAGGCTCGCCTCCGGAGGCCGGGATCACGAACACATCGCCATCGTTCCGGGGTGCCTCGGACAGCTTCGGGTCGTACTTGGCCCGCCGGATCGAGTCCTGCTCCGCCTGGGCCAGTGAATCCGACCGGAGCTTCGAATCGGCGACAAAGGCAATCCACTGCCCGTCCGGAGAAATCGTCACCTCCCGGTGGCTGTAACCCGCCGTGGTGAGCTGGCGCTTAGCGCCCCCGTCCACCGGCCGAACCCAGATTTGGGCCTGGTTCCACCGGGGGGCCTGCTTCGGAGCCGGAATGAACCCTGGGCCGTTGAATTTGTAGCCGAGATCGATGATGTGCCGGCCGTCAAACCGGGCCGGATCCACCGGCGCGGTCACGGCCCGATAGGGCGGCCGCGCCATCGCCGGCGTCTTCTCATAGGGGTCCTTGGCCCCTGAATCGGCCTTCCATTCCAGGGTATCGGCCCAGGCCACGGTCCGGCCGTCCTTCGTGTACGAGCCGTTCGGTAAGCTGTCGACCTCGAAGGCCTCACCGGCCGGACGATCAATGCGGAGGCCCCAGGTGCGGGCCTTGCTGGTGGGCCGAGTCGAGGTGAACAGCAACATCTTGCCGTCCGGTGACCACCGCGCCCCGGAGCTCTCCACGCTGGGCGAGGTCATCCGGATCGGCTCACCGCCGGTGGTGCCCACCATCCAGACTTCGGAATGCCGCTTGTTGTCGGCTTCCCGCACGGTGGTGGTGGTAAACGCCACCCACTTCCCGTCCGGCGACACCGCCGGACCCGACAGCGTCGTCAACCGATACCAATCCTTCGGCGTAAAGGCCCGCCCCTGGGCCATCGCCTCGGCGCCCTGCCCAACTACGAAGATCAGGGTCGCGCCAACCATTCGTCTCATCATAGCCACCTCTAGAACGTGGGACTGAACCCGATGGTCCATCGAAATCGGAATGAGCCGTCGTCATCCGCCCCGCCAATGGCCCGGTCGGGATGCGAGACGTACAGCGGAAAGTCGAATCGCGTCACAAACGTAGTCTGCCCGATCCGATGGGTGAACCGGACGCCGGCCCCCGCGTCGCCGACAACCCGGCCGACGCCGTTGTAGGAGAAGAACCGGTTGGTAAACGCCAGATCGCCGAACAGGGCCAAGCGGGTGTCTCGAAACAGCGCGGCTCGAGGGCGGGCCAGCACCGATCGGTCGGCCTCGACATTGATCGCGGCGAGCCGGGTCACCGCGACATCCCGGGCCATGCCGCGAACGTTAGCGCCGCCCGGCGTGTGGAAATGGACGTCGTCCGTCAGCAGCGCCGCCCGGGAGCGGACGAAGGGATTGCCGAGTTGCTGGTAGGGATCCGCGCCGGAGAGGAAGAACCAGCGCTGTCGCACGGGATCGGAATTCTTGCCCTCGACGATTCCCCCGAACACCCGGACCCCGAGACTCCCGCGTTTGCCCAGCGGACGTTTGGCCGTTGCCTCGGCCGAGAACCTGAGATAGGGCTGGACATCGTAGCGGGCGTCGGCGTCGAAGCCTGCGCCCCGATTCCGGTATTCGACTCCACCCGCGGTCGTCACGGAACCCGCCATGGCCCAGACGCCGCGCCGCGCCGAAGACCGGATCCACCACGTGCCCTCCACCGTGCCAGCGTTATCGTAGAGCGCCCGATCGAGGTAGTCGGCGTCGTAGGTGGCAAGCCACCGGACCGAGGCCCCCTTGAAGGTGGTCGGCCCGAAACCGAGGTGGCCTTTGGTCTGTTGCTCCAGCGACACCGCGACCCCTTCCCGCCCCTCGAAGTGAAGAGCCTCAAACTGGGTCGAGAGCCTGGGCCGGTACGCCCAGGTTGGATTCTTGACCCGAAAGAGCCAGTGATTGGCCGTACCGTCTTGGCAGCAGTCCTTCGTGGCGACACTATGCTGATAGGTCACCTGGTTGAAACGGCCAAGGTAGTTGCTCCGGCTTCGAGCGCCGAGCATCACGCCGCCCGCCTCGTTGTACCACACCAGGGGGGCCAGGGCGTCGGCCGTTCGGTCGCGATAGGTCCGAGTCGAGAAGAACCGGTCGAGATAGACCGCCCGGCGCCCATTGAGCCCGCCCCAACCGAGCCACCCCCGGGTCTTCCGGTTGTTGGTCATGTTCCAATCGTGCGAACGGGTTCGGGGATCGATCACGACCTCCTTGGGCTTGCCTCGGGTCACCAGCTCGACCCAGGTTCGCTCGGCCGGCCCTTCGACCCGAACCGCGGCGGAATCGGACTTCGACCGGACCACCACATCGACTGGGAAGACGCCGGACTCGTGGCGGCGGACCTCGACCCGCGACACCCATTGCCCGTCGGCCCGCCGCTTGGAACGGACCTGGCCCACCCCATAATCATAGAGCGTGGTCCTATGGAGCCATTGCCCGAAGAACCCGGCCAAGTCCCGCTTCGACACCTCCTCGGCCACCTGCCGGAAAGCCCCCTCATCGACGTGTTTGAGTTGCCACCGGTCGTAGTAGGTTCGGAGGATCTGCTTCATCACCGCCGGCCCGACGATTTCGCGGAGTTGGTGGAAGAACAGCTCGCCTCGGGAGTAGATCATGGTGTTGTAGGTGACGAAATCCCGGTATTCGTTGCTGACGAAACTGGTCGGCTCCGACCAGCCATCGAGATCGAACTCGAGGATTCCCCGCTCGAGGACCCGGTATTCATCGAACTCGTCCTCGGGCCC
Source organism: Gemmatimonadota bacterium (assembly GCA_009692115.1). Taxonomy (NCBI): domain Bacteria; kingdom Pseudomonadati; phylum Gemmatimonadota; species Gemmatimonadota bacterium. The sequence goes on from SHZU01000001.1 coordinate 400,325, forward strand.
CTTGACCCCTCGTTCCTGGAAGAACAACGCGGTCTGATAGCTGGTGAACCCCTCGTCGAGAAAACCCTCTTTCCACTCGTTGTTCGCCAAGATCCCCATCAAGTAATTGTGCCCGCCCTCGTGGAGAATCAACTTCTGGCTGGCCGAACCGTTATGCATCATCATCGGGAACTCGGTGCCCCCGCCCTCGATCCGGTGGACGTTGGTCATCTGGGGCCAGGGATATTTGCCGAACACCGAATCGAGCCACTCGAGGGCGACCTCGGTGCGCTTGACCGCGACGTTGCCGCCCCAGGACTTTTCATCGCCCGGTTGATAGAGCGTATGGACGGTCACGTCGCCCCACCGGCCTCCCTCGTACCGGTAATCCGGACGCATCGAGAGCGCGAAGTGGTGAACCTGCTCGGCCCGCCAGACGATGGTTTTCCGGCCCGGGGCCTTCGGTCGACAGGCCCCAGAGTCCACCGCCACCGGATAGAACGTCCGTCGATACTCGACTGGGCGGTCGGGGTATTGATTGGCCCGTTCCCAGCCAGGATCGCCGCAGAGCGGCACGCCGGTGGCGCCGATCACTTGGTCGTCCGGCACGTCGAGAGTCACGGTGAAGTCGCCAAAGTCGCCGTAGAACTCGCCGGCCGGATAGAGGGGATGTTCTTGCCACCCATGCTTATCGTAGGCCACGACTCTCGGGTACCACTGGGCAAAATCGAACGCGCGGCCCCGGCGCCCCTGCCGGCGGGGCACCGTCGAGGGGCGGGCCAGCCAGTCGAGCTCCGCATCCAGGCTGCCGCCGGGCGGCAGGGGACGCGGCAACCGGAACCGCACGATCGTGCTGTCGGGCGCGAACGGATACTCCGGCGTCACGATGCTCCCCATGATCCGGACATTGGCCACCTGATTGAGGCCGAAATCGGGATCCGCCAAGTCGTTGAACCGGCGCCGCTGCTCGGCGCTGTCGGCGGCGGCCCACCGGGACCCGGGGCGAAACGCGTTGAGATAGAGATGAAACGAGATCGAGGTCAGGGTGTCGGGCGAGTGGTTCCGGTATGCCACGCGCTGGCTGCCGCGGAGCATCCCGGTCGGTTCATCCAGCGAGGCATCGATGGTATAGGACACCTGCTGCTGCCAGTACGGCGGGGCCGCCGCCTGGAGGAGGACAAGGAGCGAAAGCAGCATCGGACTCGGTTCGTTCGTGGACCGGAATTCTACCCGATCTCCCCAACGATTCGCCACGACGCCGCCCGTGGGCGGCAGAGACGGTCAGGGTCCTCCCAAAAAGAAACGGCCCCCTTCGAGCAGAAGGGGGCCGTCCCGGGGACCTACCGATCCCTACAGAACCGACTTCTTCCGGCGCCGACGAACGGCGTCAGCCCCTGCCAGCGCCATCAACCCTGTCGCCGGCAGGATCATCGTGGCGGGTTCCGGTACCACCGTCGGAGGCGGCGGAGGACCGCAAGGATTGGTCTGCGTCGCGGTCGGGGACGGAGAGGTCGCGAGGCATTCGTATCCGGTCGACTGCCCGGCGGGCCCTGCCTGAGCATGGAGACCGAGAATCGCATTCGTCAGAGTGATCGTGGTCTCCGTGTCGATACAGACCTGGTTCGAGCCATTCCCCGTGCAATTCGTGGTGAACGTCTGGAACGAGAAGGACACGAAGCCGCTCCCATAGTGACCCGATCCGGCCCAACTCGTAACAGCCGGACTTCCACCTCCTGCAATGCTGGTCGCGTATTGGCTGAAGATAGAACTGCCGACGCCGCTGATCGAAACCCCATCCGACCCGACCGGCCCGGGAATCCCGCCCCCGCTTTGGGCGAAGCTCCAACCGGCGTAGGCAGTCCCGTTCGGGTAATAGGCCTGGAGGTTCTGGAACGTCAGCCCGCTCCCGAGGCTAGTGAGCCCGACCGCGGTGAAGCCCGTATTGGCGAAGGTGCTGGACCCGGGCAGCCCGGCGAGGTTCCAAATTCGGAGGGTGACGGTATTCCCGGAAACCGTCACGTGCGCCGAGGCGCAGGTGTTGAAGGTCCAGCCGCCGTTAAACCACCGCTTGAGCTATTTGGCCAGCAGTTGCCGCTTGAGCCGGACCAGCTTCCTCCGGATCGAGCCGTCATAGATCTTATCGCCGACCCGAACGACCGCCCCGCCCAGAATCTCGGGATCGACCGAAAACGTCGCCAGGACCTCCTTGCCGACCGTCCGGGCCAACGACGCCACGATGGCCTGTTCGAGCGCAGGATCCGACTTCCGGGCCAGCGTCACCGTGGCGCGGACTCGGCCGAGCTTCTGGTCGACCAGGTCGCCATAGACCGCGGCGATCTCGGTAAACCGGGTCTGGCGGCCGCGTTTGACGACGGCCATCAGATACAGCACGAACTCCCGCGGGGCGCCGATGGCCGTGATGGCCCGGCCCACCAAATCGCTCTTCAAGGCTTTGGTGACCTTGGGACTGACCAATACCGCCTGGGCCGCCGGAGAGGACGCCAAGGCGCCGGCGGTGGCCGTCATCAGCCGCCCGTACTCCTCGAGCCGGCCCGACTTGGCGCCCAACTCGAAGAGGGCCTCGGCGTAGTTCTCCGCCACGGTGGAGCCGGCCATTAGTGGGTGGTCTCCACCTTCGAGAGGTAGTCGACGACGATCTTCCGATCGGCGTCGCTATCCAACCGCTGCCCGATGACCTTGGCCGCGGCGCCTAACGCCAACTCCACGGCTTCCCGCCGGAGGTCGGCGATGGCCTTGTCGCGCTCGGCGGTAATGTCCCGCCGAGCCCGGTCCATCAACGCGGCCTGTTCCTGCTTGGCCTTTTCGAGGCCCAAGGCCCGCTCCTTCTCGACGGCGGCTTTGGCCTCGGACAGGAGCGACTGGGCCGCCCCCTGCGCTTCGGCCGTGGCTTTCCGCTGGCCTTCGACCAGCACCTTGGCCTCGGTATTCATCCGGCCGGCCTCGGCGAGCTGGCCCGCGATCGTCTTCTCGCGTTCCTCGGCCCGGCTCACGATGGTGACCCAGAAGGTCCGCTTGAAGAAGTACAGGAACACCAGGAAGATGATCCAGGTCCAAATCATCACCCCGGGGTTGACCGAAAACGGCCCGCCCCCACCCTCGGCTTCAGCGGCAACAACCGCTGCGAGCATCCCGAGCGTCATGGTCGCCGCCAATTAAAGGATCTTGAGCAGCAACGCGAACACCAGCGCGATGATGGCCGCGCCCTCCAGCAAGATCGCGAAAATGAACGGCCCGCTGGCGATTTCCTTCGCCGCTTCCGGCTGCCGTGCGATCCCCTCGGCCACGCTGCCGCCGATCCGTCCCAACCCGATTCCCGCCCCAAGAATCGCCAACCCCATCCCGATCCCGGCGCCAAACAACCCAAGATTCTTGGCCGCCTCAGCCGACATCGACGAGGAAGCCTCCTGCAACAACGCCAGCATGTTCAACATGATCATGTCCTTTAAGAAACCGGGGAGACTCAAATCCGTTTCGCGCGTCAGGCCCAAACCGGCTCTCCCGTACCGGCCCTCTCCTGGTGTCCGCCAATGCCCGAAGGCAGCGAACCTCGCCGGCCATTCAGCCGGCTACATCGGGGCGCCGATCGCGCAACGCCGCCCGTCTTTTCCCCGCCGAGCGCCGAGCTAATGGTGCTCGGTCTGCATCAATCCAATGAACGTCGCCGCCAACAGCGCAAACACATACGCTTGCAGCCCAGCCACCAAGGTCTCCAGCAACAGGATCGCGGCGATCAGCACCGCCGTCGGGATCCCAATGATCCAGCTTCCGAAAAACAAAATGATCCCGGTCAGTGACAACACCACGAAATGACCGGCCGTCATGTTGCCGAAAAGCCGGATCGCGAGCGCGAACGGCTTGACCAGTTTGCTCAGGATTTCGATCGGAGCCATCCCGATGGTGAGCGCGGCCCCGCCGACGCCACTCATCCCGTCGATATGGGGAAAGATCGTGCCCAGGTACCCCTTGGGCCCCAGTTTGATGAACCCGCCGATCTCGACGATCAGGAACACCATGATCGCGAGCGCCGCCGTCACGGCCAAGTTGCCGGTCGGGGTCGCCCCCCAAGGCAGCAGGCCGAGCAGGTCCATAAACAGGACGAAGAAGAACAGGGCCACGATCAGCGGCGCGTATTTGACCCCGTTGGCGCCGATGTTGGCGATGACGATGTCATCCCGGAGCCACATCACGATTTGTTCGATGAACCCGGCAAACCCAGTCGGGGCTCTCTTATCGGCTCGTTGCTTAATCAGCCCGCGCTTGGTGATGGCCATGACCAGCAGCCCGAGCGCGGCCGCGATCGCCATGAAGATGACGTGCTTGGTGGGCGTCAGATTGATGGAGAGGCCACCGATATGGATGTCCTGCCATTTTTCCCACGACAGTTTCCAGAACGGCTCCATACCGATGGCGTACTCGTCGGAGGTATGGTGGAGGATGATCTCCCCGATGTTGACCTGAGTTGGATCAGTCATCGAAACCGTCGGACCTCGAAAAAGAGCAGCGGCACCAGCACCGCCAGATACCCAAGCGCCGCGGGAAGCGGCGGAAACCGTTCTCGATCGAGCCCCACCGCCACCGCCACCGCCGCGATCCCAAGGAGGCGGAGGCCGGTCCCGACCGCCCATCGCGACAACAACCCACCCCAGTCACCGGCGCCGATCTTGGGGCCGGCCCACGCCATGGCAACGACCTGGACCACCGTGGCCGTGAGGCCAAACCAAGCGGCCGCCATCATGCCCACCGATCCAGCGAGCGCCCAGCCCACCAGCGCCGCGACCAGCGTTAGGGCGAGTCCGAATCCCGCGGTTTGTCCGACCACGAGCGCATCTTGCCTTCCCGCTTGATACTGAAGAACCCAAGTACGGAGCCGACCACCATGCCAACCAAGGTGAAGAGCGGCGTAGTGTGGATCCACCGGTCGAGCGCCAGCCCACCCAGTAGGAACATCACGATCGCTCCGGCGAACCGCGTGGCGGCGGCGAGGGGACTAGGGGTCCCGGCGCCGCCGGCCGAATTCGGTTCCTGGGTTCGCATTGGCGCCAAAGATATTCGCTTGTGAAATTTTTCGCAAGCAACTAATGGCGCAGCTCAACTCTTTATCCAGCAAGTGATTAGGCGATGCCAGCATCTAATGGGGCCGGGCCGGAACCCGGCAGGAGTAATTGGCCGCCTCGGCGGTCGACCCGGTTCCCCGATATTCCGCCACCTTGGGGTAGGCGCAGAGCGGCCGGCTGACCGGAGCGGCCTTGGCTGGGTCCAAAAGCGGCTCGCCCGGCCGGATGCCGGCACCGATGATCTGCTCGGGGGCCACGCCGTTCTCGACCCACCGATTGAGCGCGGCCACCATGTCCCGGCCGGGATCGCCGGCATGGGCCGAAGGCTCGTTCTGGCCGAAATCGGCGGGTCCGATGCCGCCGCCGCAGTGCCCCATGCCCGGGACCATGAACAAACGGTAGAACTCCGGCACCGACGGACCCAAGGTCGCGAGGACCTGCTCGTAGTATTCGATCGAGCCCGGCGCCGGGATCGCGGCGTCACCCCAGCCGTGGTACTGAATGAGCTTCCCGCCCCGGGCCCGGAACGGTCCGAGGTTGGAGTCGGTGGCATCGAGCACCGGAGCGAGTTTGGCCATGGCGGTCGCAAGGTCGCGATCGAAGTCCATGGTCCGGTAGTCCCAATCAGGCTTCTCGAACACCATACTTTGGTAAAAGGTCGTGCCGAACCAGGCCAGGAACGGGAGCGGTTGCTCTGGACTGGCCACCACCCAGCGATGCCAGTTGCCCATGATCGCCTCGGTGCCGGGCACCGCCCCCGCGTAGATCTGCTCCCCAGTCCGCGGGTTCCGCGGCCCCTGGTAGATCTTCCGGAGGGCCGCCAGCTGGGCCGCCGTTAGGCAATCCGCGCCGTCCGCTCCGGTACATTGGAGCGGCGCCGGATCGAACCGGCAGATCCGGGGATCCTCGATCAGCCCGTCGGCCACCCGGTCGAGCCGGTCGCAGGCGGCCGCGGCGGCCCGCTGGATCAGGCCCAGCTTGGCGACCGGAATGGCGCTCCCGGCCGTCTCGTTGAGGGCCCTCCAATTCCACACCCCGGAGGTCAGGAGCCGGGTCCAATTGTTGGCGGGGGCGCCGGCGATGATCCCGTCGAAGTCGGCGGGATACCGTTGGGCCTCCATCAACGCCTCGCGGCCACCATCGGAGCAGCCCACGAAATACGAACGGCTCGCCGCCTTCCCGTAAAACGACTCGACGAGGACCTTGGCGTGGACCGCCGTGAGGTGGACCGCCCGGTGCCCGAAGTCGACGACCTTCTCCGGATGACCCGCCGCGAACACCGGGCTCATCCCGGTATGTCCGTTGTCGGTGCCGGCCGTGGCAAAGCCGCGCTTCAATCCGTTGGCCAGCGAGGACGCGGGGATGCTCCCCGCGTATCCACCATTCCCCGCCTGCTGGAACTTCCCGTTCCAGGTGGCCGCCGCCGGCAGCCACACCTCGAATTTGATCTCCGAGTCCGCCGTCGGCCGGGCCGTGCCCTGAACCCGGCAGTAGGCCGGCAGCGCCATCGGTGAGCCCGGCAACCCGTCGGCCGGCGGCGTAAACACCCCCGCCGCTACCTCGGTTGCCGCGGTGACCACCGCGTCCGCCAGCCTCGTCCCAACCAAGCTCCCACAGGCCCGCGGCGCGGCCGCCGACCGCGCCGACCCGGCCGCCAGCACGACCATCCCCGCTACCGCAAGACGTCTCATCACGCCCCTCATTTTTTTGGTTGACGTCCCAATCTACCACTCCCGCCACCGCCTCTTGCCTCCACCCCCCCGCAACGTTTCCTTTCGCCCCCACGTAAGGTGCCGAGCGCCGAGCGCCGAGCGCCGAGACCTTTACCAGGCTTCCCAACTTCATGGCCGCACCCCAACGCGTTCCATCCAACGACGTCGAAGAACTCCGCCGCCTTGCCGGTGCCATGGATTCACTCCGATCCCAAGTCGCCAAGCGTATCGTGGGGCAAACGGAGGTGGTCGACGGGGTCGTGACCGCGATCCTGGCCGGCGGCCATGCCTTGTTGGTGGGCGTTCCCGGCCTGGCCAAGACCTTGATGGTCCAGACCGTGGCTGAGGCGCTGGAGTTGTCCTTCAACCGGGTCCAGTTCACCCCGGATCTGATGCCGGGCGATATCACCGGGACCGAAATCGTCGAAGAGGACCCGGCCACGGGGCGGCGGGCGTTCCGGTTTGTGCCCGGGCCGATCTTTGCCCACGTCGTGCTGGCCGACGAAATCAACCGGACTCCTCCGAAGACCCAGGCCGCGTTGCTGCAGGCCATGCAGGAGCACCAGGTCACGGCGGCCGGCAAGACCTACGCGCTGCCCGATCCGTTTTTCGTACTGGCCACCCAGAATCCGATCGAGCAGGAGGGCACCTATCCGTTACCCGAGGCCCAGCTCGACCGGTTCATGCTCGATTTGCGGGTGAGTTATCCGAGCAAGGCCGAGGAAGAGGCCATCGTCGAGCAAACCACCGGATCGCGGAAGGTCAAACTCGAGCCGGTCCTCGATGCGGCGGCCCTGCACGGGATGCAGGACTTGGTGCGGCGGATTCCGGTCTCGAAGGGCCTGATCGCCTCGGCGGTGACGTTGGCGCGGATGACCCGGCCGGTGGATGCGGAGTCGCCGGCGTTGGTGAAGGAGTACGTCGAGTGGGGCGCGGGCCCGCGCGCGTCCCAGTACCTGGTGTTAGGCGCCAAGGCCCGGGCGGCGATGGCGGGCCGCCCGATGGCGGATCTCGACGACGTGAAGGCCATTGCCCCGTTCGTGTTGCGGCACCGGGTGGTGACGAACTTTGCGGCCGAAGCGGCCAGCCGCAGCAGCGACGACCTGATCCGGGAGTTGGTGGCGGGCTCCGCTTGGCAGACGCGGCGGATCTAGCGCCCGTGCCGGATGCCCTAAGCCTTCGGCTTCTTCTTCGCTTTCCCCTTCGAAGTACCGTTCAGAGCAACCGCCTGGCGAATCAGCGCCTTGAAGGCGGCTGCATTAACCCGGCCGCCTTCGGGAATGTCGATCGCGCGGCGGGTATTGCCTTCGAGACTCGAATTGTAGAGACCGGCCGGATCCTTTAGCGCCGCGCCTTTGGCGAAGGTCAGCTTCACGACCTGCTGGTAAGTTTCGCCGGTACAGATGATACCGTCGTGCGACCACACCGGCGTCCCCTTCCACTTCCACTCTTCGACGACCTCCGGATCGGCGTCCTTGATGAGCTTCCGCATTCGGGCGAGGGTTTCTCCCCGCCAGTCGCCGAGCTCGGCGATTCGGTTCGAGATCAGTTCCGCCGCGGACGGATTCATGGCTTCCCCTTCGGCCGAGGCCGATTGTCGCAATACACCGCCGCCACCTTGTCGATAAACGCTTCCGGCGCGGCCCCAGTGGCCGGCGAGCGCGGTGGTCGGCAAGACCCTGGTGTCGAGCGCCATCATCGACCGGGTCGTTAGCGCCGCCGGCCGCCGCCTCATGGAAGTGCCGGTCGGATTCAAGTGGTTCACGACGGGGCTCTTCGACGGCCGCTGTTGCTTCGGCGGCGAAGAGAGCGCGGGGGCGAGCTTCCTCCGCCGGGACGGGTCGGTGTGGACGACGGACAAGGACGGGCTGCTCCTCGGCCTCTTGGCCGCGGAGATCACCGCCGTCACCGGGAAAGACCCCGGGGAACATTACCGGGAAATCACCGCCGCGCTCGGTTCGCCGGTCTATACCCGGATCGACACCCCGTGCCCGGCGGCGGCGAAGGCGGGATTCAAGCGCCTGACCCCCGAGGCCGTCACCGCCACGACCCTCGGGGGTGACCCGATCGAGGCGAAGCTCACCCAGGCGCCGGGCAACGGAGCGGCCATCGGGGGACTCAAGGTCACGACCCTAAACGGCTGGTTCGCGGCGCGACCCTCGGGCACGGAGAACGTCTACAAGCTCTATGCGGAGAGCTTCCGCGACGCCGGCCACCTCGACCGCGTGGTGGCGGATGCCCAAGCCATGCTGTAGCGGGTGCTCGGCTAGGGTACTCTAAGATTTTTTCTCTGTCAAAGACTCCGACCAGCGCCGGCCGCTTCAGATCCACGAGTCCCCGGCGGATCCGGACCATGGGCACACACCCGGCGCCCCCCGATGCGGCCGGCTCGAACCGGACCCCGTTGTGGACGGCAAAGGCCGGATCCATCCGGCCGCAGGCACCGGCTTCGCGGCCGGTGGCGTCGAGCGAGGCCAGCCGCTTCTCGAGGGCCTCGAGCGCGAGTCGGGGACCCCAATACACGCTCTTCGGATCCCGGAGCGCCGGGGCGGCGAACTGCTCTTTCCGGCGTTGATAGTCCGACTCGTCGGATTTGTCGGCCGCATCGAGTTCTCCGGCGAGGGTCGTTGGATTCCGGAATTGCGTCTTCCAACGATCGGCCCGCTTCGCGCGCCGCTCGGCCTTGGCCTGCGGCGTCATCGACGCCTCGAGTTGCTCGAGTGACGACTTGGCATTCCGGTCCATGTCGGCGATCAGTTTCTTGACTCGCTCGATCTCGCCTTCGAGGAGCACCCCGACTGGAGCCGGCTCGAGGACCGATCGTCCGTCCTTGGTGAACACCAGCATCGAGTTGTAGAGGGTGCCACCCCCGATCTGACCAAAGGTTCGCGGTTCCGCAAACATGCCCTGCAACGGGTCCTCGGCCACCAATCCGCGAGTGAAGTTGCCCCGGGTGGCCGGGTCCTCGAGGTTCGGTGGCGTAGGCGGGTTGTTGGTTTCGAACCACGCCAACAAGTGGGCGTCGCCGGTCTTGGGCCACAAAGACCCATCCGGACGCAGTTTGACGTCCTGCGGGGCCGACCAGTAGACGATCAATCGTTCGCGGACCGCGCCATCCCAGACCGTCGGCCATGCGATTGCCAGCGTGGCATGTTTAGCCGGTTGGCTGAAGACTGGCGCGGCCTTCAGAAGATCATAGACCCGTTCAGCGCGGGACCGTGCCGCCCTGAGCTCCGCCGGCGTCAACTGGCGTTGGGTCGACGGTCGGACGTCGGGGTCGGGGTCCCAGGTCACGATCGAGCTCATCCGCGGGGGAGAAACCGAGGTGACCTGGGCCGTGGCAAGGCCCGGAAAGAGGGCGAGGCCGAGGGCCAAACGAAGTGGAGTCATGGGGATGGGAGGTATTCGGCCGCGCCTCGAATATCTATCGTCCCTAGTTTGTACAGTACGAAATATTGACAAACCGCCGCTCTCGACGTATTATCGACGTTCCAGGGCCTCCGTCCGATGACCAACCCGAACCTTCAGCCAACGGCGTGACCAGAGTCGCCATCATCGGCAGCGGCGTGTCCGGACTGGTCGTAGCCCGGGGCCTTCGTTCGACCCACGACATCACCGTGTTCGAGGCCGACCGCCGGATCGGCGGGCACGTCCATACCTGGACCGTGGAGCGCGAGAGCCGGACCTGGGCCATCGATTCCGGTTTCATCGTGTACAACGAGCGGAACTACCCCCACTTCACCCGGCTCATCGCCGAGCTCGGGGTTCCGACCCAACCCAGCACGATGAGCTTCAGCGTGCGGCATGACGGCGCCGATCTCGAGTACAACGGCTCGACCATTCGACAACTCTTTGCCCAAAAGCGGAACCTGCTCCGGCCGTCGTTCCTCCGGATGCTCACGGAGATCCTCCGCTTCAATCGCGAGGCGACGGCGGCGGCCGGAAGCCTTGGCGATGCGCCGATTCGCGAGTTGCTGGATCGCGGTGGATATTCCGCCGCATTCCGCGATTGGTATCTGCTCCCGATGGGGTCGGCGATCTGGTCGATCCCCGCTTCGACCGTGCTCGCGATGCCGGCCCGGTTCTTCGTACAGTTCTTTTCCAATCACGGCATGCTCACGGTGGACGACCGGCCCGAGTGGCGAGTGGTCTCCGGAGGGTCGTCGCGGTATGTCGGGGCCCTGGTGGCGCCGTTTCGCGACCAGATCCGGACGGGGTCGCCGGTTCGCCGGGTCAGCCGATTCGCCGACCGGGTCGAGGTCAACGGCGAGGCGTTCGACCGGGTCGTCCTGGCCTGTCACAGCGATCAAGCGCTCGCGATCCTGGCTGAGGCTACCCCGCTGGAGCGGGAGCTACTCGGATCGCTCCCCTATCAAGCCAACGAGGCCGTGCTCCACACCGATGCCTCGGTGCTCCCGCGACGGCGGGCGGCGTGGGGAGCCTGGAACTACCGGCTGGGCCATGATGCCGGGTCGCCGGCTGTCGTGACCTATAACATGAACCTGCTCCAGTCCCTCGAGGCGCCGGTCACGTTCTGCGTCACCCTCAACGGCGACCATCTGATCGATCCGGCCCAAGTGATCGGCCGGGTGCAATACCACCATCCGGTCGCGACCGTAGCAGGGGCCGCGGCGCGGGCTCGCCGGAGTGAAGTGAGTGGCGCCGGACGGACCCACTACTGCGGGGCGTACTGGGGCAACGGCTTTCACGAAGACGGGGTCGCCAGCGGGCTGGCGGTCGTCTCGGAGATTGGGTCGCCGTGAACAGTTGCCTCTATCGCGGCACCATCCGCCACCGACGGCTCTCACCGGTGTCGCACACGTTCCGGTATCCGCTGTTCATGTGCTACCTCGATCTGGCCGAGCTCCCCGCGCTGTTCGACCAGCGCTGGCTTTGGTCGGCCCGCCGGCCATCCGTGGCATGGTTCCGCCGTGCGGACTATCTCGGCGATCCGTCGATCCCCCTCGACACCGCGGTTCGCGATCTCGTCACCGAGAGAACCGGCCGCCGGCCGACCGGCGCGATCCGACTCCTCACCCACCTCCGCTACTTCGGCGTGGCGATGAACCCGGTGAGCTTCTACTACTGCCACGACCCGGCCGGCCGGGGCATCGAGGCGATCGTGGCGGAAATCACCAACACGCCGTGGGGCGAACGACACGCGTACGTCCTGGTGCCGGGGCCCGAGCAGCAGACCGCCCGCTCGATCGGATTCCGGCTCGTCAAGGAGTTTCACGTTTCGCCGTTTCTGCCGATGGAGATGGGCTACGACTGGACTTTCTCCGCGCCCGGCGAACGACTGGCCGTGCACATGAAGAATCTGAGCCGCGGTGGCCGGGTGTTCGATGCGACGCTCGCTCTTCGGCGGGAGCCGATCACCACCGGCTCACTGGCAGCGGCGCTGGCCCGTCATCCCTGGATGACCGCCTCGGTGGCCCTCGGCATTTACTGGCAAGCGCTCCGGCTTTGGCTCAAGCGGGCGCCGTTCCACGTTCACCCCTCGCTCCGGAAGACCCATGACGTTGCTGACCGCGCTCGCTGAACGGGCGTTGATGCCCCGCCTCGCCCACCTGACGGAGGGCCGGCTCGTCCTTCGCGACGGCGCCCGAACAGCAACGTTCGGCCGCGGTGCCGCCCAGCCGATCGAGGTGGTGGTCCACGACCGGCGGTTCTACCAATCGGTGGCGTTCGGCGGTCACATCGGCGCGGGCGAGGCCTATGCTGAAGGCTGGTGGACCACCGACGACCTGACCGGCCTGGTCCGGCTGCTGGCCCAGAATCGCGGCGCCCTCGACGGCTTAGAAACCGGCTGGGCTCGCCTTGCCCAACCGCTCCGGCGGCTCCTCCACGCCATGAACCGGAACACCCGGAGCGGGAGCCGCCGGAACATCCAGGCCCACTACGACCTCAGCAACGATTTCTTCCAGACCTTCCTCGACGAGACCCTGACGTACTCATGCGGGATCTTCGAGCAACCCGACATGACGATGAGCGAGGCCTCACTCGCCAAGTATGACCGTCTGGCCGCCTTGGTTGACCTCGGGCCGGACGATCATGTCGTTGAAATCGGGACCGGCTGGGGCGGGTTCGCGGTCCGAGCCGCCGCCCGGTTCGGCTGCCGGGTCACCACCACCACGATTTCGGCGGAGCAGTTCCGGTTCGCGAGCCAGCGCGTAGCCGATGCCGGGCTGACCGACCGGGTCACGGTCCTCAACCGGGACTATCGCGATCTCGAGGGCTCCTTCGACAAGCTGGTCTCGATCGAGATGATCGAGGCGGTTGGCCATGAGCACTACGATACTTTTTTTGCCAAGTGTTCCGAGCTCCTCGCGCCCAACGGCCTGGCCGCGATCCAATCGATCACGATCCAGGACCATCTGTACGAGGCGGCCCGCCGCGAAGTGGACTTCATCAAGCGGCACATTTTCCCGGGCAGTTGTATTCCCTCTCGCGCGGTGCTCCGTCAGGCCGCCGAACGGATCGGGCTCACCTTGGTCCGGGCCGACGACATCGGCCGCCACTACGCCGAGACGTTGCGCCGGTGGCGAGCCAACTTCCGGGCGAGCCACGACCGGATCACCGCGCTCGGATTCGACGACCGGTTCCAGCGCCTCTGGGACTTCTACTTCTGCTACTGCGAGGGCGGTTTCCTCGACGGGGCTATCGGAAACGCCCAGTTGACCTTCGCCAAGGCCGCCGCGGCGGGCCGGCGGATCGTCGCGCCGGATGTGGCCAAGTTCGAGATGGTGGCCGGATGACGTCGCTGCTCAGGTCGGGCCTCGCGCTCGCCGAACGGGGGCTGGTTCCGACTCCGCTGCTCCGCCGGGCCATCCGCGGCCTCTGCGAAGATCGTCTCGACGAGCTCCGGACCGCGGGGGGCCTCGACCGGTTCATCGCGACGCTCGAGGGGGCGCCGATTGCGCTCCTCCCCGACCAGGCCAACGCCCAGCACTACGAAGTGGCCAGCGACTTCTTCTCGCTGGTCCTCGGCCGCCGGCTCAAGTACTCATCCTGCCTCTATGGACCTGGCATCGACACGCTCGACGCCGCGGAGGAGGCGATGCTCGCGCTGACCTGCGAGCGCGCCATGCTCGAAGACGGGCAGGACGTGCTCGAACTCGGCTGCGGCTGGGGCTCGCTCTCGGCCTTCATGGCTCGCCGCTATCCGCGGTCCCGGATCGTGGCGGTATCCAACTCGGCCACCCAGCGCGCCTTCATCGAGGCGCGGCGGCTCCCGAACCTCGAGGTGCGGACCGCGGACATGAACGGCTTCGATCCGGGCCGGCAGTTCGACCGGATCGTGAGTGTCGAGATGTTCGAACACATGCGGGACTGGCCCACGCTGCTTGGCCGGGTTGGCGGGTGGCTGCATCCGGCGGGCCGGCTCTTCGTGCATGTGTTCTGCCACGCCCGGGAGGCCTATCCCTTCGACACCGAGGGTGACGACAACTGGATGGGGCGGTACTTCTTTTCCGGCGGGATGATGCCGGCGTACGACCTGCTGCCTCGGCTCGCGGGGCCGGCGCTCAGGCTCGAGGAGCGGTGGTGGGTCGACGGGACCCACTACCAGCGCACCGCCGCCGGGTGGCGGGCGAATCAGGAGGCCCGCCGCGACGAGGTGCTCCGGGTGCTCCGGACCCACTACGGCCGCGAGGCGGGTCTCTGGTACCACCGCTGGCGGATGTTCTTCCTGGCGTGCGAAGAACTCTTCGGGTATCGAGGCGGCGCCGAGTGGGGCGTCGGCCACTACCGTCTGGTTAGGCCGCCGGCTTCGGGTACTGTTTGAACCAGCTCATCATGTAGAGCATGGTCCGCATCCAGTTGGACGGCACCGACTCGGTGCCATGCCATTCGTTCTCGAACCGGAGCAGCTTGGTCGGAACCCCCCGGACCTTGAGTGCGGCGTAGAAGTCCTCGGTCTGCGGCATCGGGGTCCGCATGTCGAGCACGCCGGTCATCAAGAGCGTCGGGGTGTTGACGTTGCCCACGTACGCGAGGCTCGACTGCTTCCACCACGCCATCGGGTCTTCCCAGAACGGCTTGTCGAAGAAGGCGTAGGCGAAATACGGCACGTCGGCGTTGCCGGCCATGCCGATCCAATTGGTGACCGGGCAGCGCACCGCCGCCGCCGCGAACCGGTTGGTATGGCCGATCATCCAGCTCGAAAGCGCTCCGCCGCCGCTGCACCCCGACACATACAACTGCTTCGAATCGACGTAGCCGCGGCCCAGCACGGTGTCGACGCCCGCCATCAGGTCATCGTAGTCGGGCCCCGGGTAGGACTTTTCAATCGTCCGGACGAAGGCATCGCCGTAGCCGGTGGAGCCGCGCGGGTTGAGGTAGAGCACCACGTACCCGTTGGCCGCGAACGTCTGCCACATCATGTCGAAGCCGACGCCGTACATGCCCTGGGGGCCGCCATGGATCTCGAGCAGCATCGGATACTTCTTAGCCGGATCGAAGAACGGCGGCTTGACGATCCACCCCTGGATCTTGGCCCCGCCGGTCGACGGGTACCAAATCTCCTCGGCGGTCGCGAGTTTCTTGCCCTGGAGCAGGTCGTCGTTCACTTGGGTCAACTGGGTGATCTGAACGGCACCTTTCTTGTCGGCCGTCATTCGCACCACGTCGCCGGGTTGCTGGAAGTTCGACCGGATCCCGACCATTTCACCGGTCCGGGCGATGCTCGACACCGAGAGGGAGTGATTGCCGGTCGTGAGATACCGCGGCGGGCCGGCCAGCGGCACGAAGAGGACGTTTTCAGTGCCCCGGTCTCCGGGGGCGACGTAGAGGCCGCTACCGTCGGGGGCCCAAAGCGCATCGGCCCCGCCAAAGGCGCCCATTTCCCGGTCAATGGCTCGGGTCAGATCCCGGCTGCCGGAGCCATCGATGTTCATCACGTAGAGATCGGCGGTCTGCCACACGACCGGCAACAGCTCCCGGCCCGCGAAGGCCACCATCTTGCCGTCCGGAGACACCCGGGGCGCCATCCACGAACCCTTGACCGTCGTGAGTTTCTTCAGGGTGCCCGACCCTACGTCGACCGCGTAAATATTCGACTCGCGGAAGTTCCGGTCCGAGTTCGGCTCGGCAAAGCCGTCGAAGAGAATTGCCTGGCCGTCCGGAGTCCAGCTGTGGCTTCCGCCGACGATCATGCCATCGAACGCGGCCCCGACGCTCCAGTCTCCGCGGGTGATCTGGCGCGGCGACCCGCCATCGGCCGGCACCACGAACAGATGGGTGAACCCCGGATCGGTGTAGCCTTGGTGGTCGGCCCGGTAGTGAAGCCGGTCCGCCACCCGCGGCGCCGGGGTCCACTTGGCGTTCGGCGGCGGGGCCGGCATCTCGATAGCCCACTCGGATGACTTCGCGACCAAGCTCGTGAACGAGATCCACTTGCCGTCCGGCGACCAGGTGAGGTTCCCCGGCGACTCGGTCAGCCGGGTGATCTGGGTCGTAGCCCCTTCCGCATCCATATATCGGACGAAGATCTGGGCGCCCTTCGGATTCTCGGAGGCCGCCACATACGCAATCCGGGTGCCGTCCGGCGACCAGACCGCCCCGCCACCCGTCAACAAGAACCGATTCTTGGTGCCGTCGGCGTTCATCTGCCAGATGGCGCCGCTCCAGGTGTCGTTGACCTTGTCGACGAACCCGCGCGAATAGAGCACCGTCTTCCCGTCCGGGGAGATCTCCGGGCTCCCGACCCGTTCGAAATCGAGATAGTCGGCCACGCTGAGGGTTGGGCCGGCCGGTTGGGCCGAGACCGATCCCCGCGGCGCCACGGCGGCCGCCAGGGTCACGAGCACTCCGATTCGAGTCATCAGCATTCTGTCTCCCTAAATTTGAATTGGTCTGCTCAGTGCGGCAGTTGGTTCCAGGCAGCCTCGGTGATGGCGTCGAGCTGGCGCTCCATCACGATCTGCCAGCGGCCATTCGTCTTGACCAGCAGAGTCTCCATCCGGCGAATACTCGGCGTCTGCTTGCCGGCGCGGTCCGTGGTCGTGTACTTGAACGCCCCGATCTCAAACGCCGTCGTGGCATCATCCTGCCGCTTGTCGAACCGGAGTTCCACGGTGGCCCGGACCCCGTCCTTCTTGGCCGTCACCATGTCCTTGCCCCAATCCGCTAGCGTCGTGGCGATCGGCTTGGTGCCGGTGTTGCTGACCAGGACCGCCGCTGGATGATAGGTCCGGCCCATGGCGACAATGTCGCCGGCCACGACAGATGCCGCCACCGCCGACCACACCTGCGCGTCGATTTCGGCGCTGGTGGGACTGCCCGCGGGCAAGCTGAGCGCAACCAGGGAAACCAGGGCAAGTCGCAGCATGGGTGAACCTTTTAGTCAGTGGTTGGATGGTGATGGTCGGGGAAGCTACCCCGGCCTCAGGGTAGCCGCCCAAGTTCTTTCGACGCCGGATCGGCGGATTCCCGAATGATGAAGCGCGCCGGCGACCCGATCGGAACCCAGACCCGCCCGCCGGCCTGGAGGACCGCATCCGGCATCGGATGCAGGAATCGCCCTGACAAGTCGAGGGTATCGAGGGCAACCGTCCCCTCGAGATCGCCAACCTCCCGGACCCGGCCACCAACCCGGGCCACCGAATCGTCGAAGTTGATCGCCACATCGGCCCGGAGCGCCCCCGCACCCGGCACGACGAGCGAGCCTCCCACCACCAAGAGATCGGAGGCCCCGCCCTGATTGAAGGGCAACGACTCGTACGCCGCCGGGTCGGCCCGCTCGTAACTCCGGGCGGCAATCGCTTCCAGCACGCCGAGAATCGCCGCGGCGTTCAGGGTCCGAAGTCGTTGCTTCTGGGGGTCGCCGGTCAGGGCGCCGCTCTCGATCAGCACGGTGCTGGTCCCCCAAGCCTGCATCAGGTCGCCAAACGCCCGGGGATTGAAGGTGTCGTCATACCGCGCGATCCGGCCGCCGACCGCGTGACCGAAATCGGTGGCGAGCCAGGCCGCCACTTGCCGAGCCCGACTCCGGACTGGTCCATAACTCCGCGCCTGATCCGCCGGCGGCGGTAGCAACGCGATGGCCGCCTGCTCGCCCTGCCCGACCCGGGTTCGGGCGTTTTGATCGTGGAGATTGAATCCGAAATCCGGCTCGATCCGGTCGTGGACCGCCTTGAGCACCCGGGCTTCCGGACTACTGAGCCGGCGGACATCCCGGTTGATGTCGATGCCCGCCGCATTCTCCCGCTGGAAGACCTCGGCGCCATCGGGATTGAGCATCGGGAGAAAGGTGACCGTCAGATCACGGGCCACCCGGTCGCGCAGCGGGCTCGCCTCGGTCGAGGCGAGAAACGCCAAGACATCCGCTAGGGCCATCGTGGCGGTGGCCTCGTCGCCGTGCATTTGCGACCAGAGGAACACTTTGACCGGGCCGGCGCCAAAGGTGACCGTGCGGAGTTCCCGCCCCTGCATCGAGCGGCCCACCTCGGTGACGACGAATCGGTCCGAGGCGAGCGCGGGCGCCACCGCGCGCCAGAACTGGTCGTGGGTGAACCGGCGCTGGCCGATCGCTCCGATCTGGAATCGCTCGGCGAGGGTGACTCGATCGGCCCAAGCCGTTTGGCCGGCGAGCGGCATCGGGGTTCCTCCGAGCGTCAACGCCGTCAGGACCCAAGCCCCGGCACTCCGAGTACGATTCATCCCTCATCGTACGGCGTCCGGAGCCCTCGGCGCAAGAGACCGACCTGCCCCTTTGGCCGAGACCTCAGTAGCCGGCAGCCAACCCAAAGCCCCGCGGCTCCGTCACGTCGCGATCGTACGCGCCGAGGTCGAACGACGGACAGAAACCGGTGGTGGTCCCGATCGGCTGTCCGGCGGTGACCCGGGTTCCGGGGACCATGCCCGGCAAGAGCAACACGTGATCGTAGTAGTAGTGGAAGGTCTTCGTCATCTGGATGTCGACCTTGGTGTCGCCGCGCGCCTCGGTCCCCAAGACGAACGTGATGACGCCACTCCCAGCCGCGTCGATCGGGCGCTTGCGGCAGTCATTGTGCTGCTGATTGCCGCCGTAGGGGTCGACGAACGAGATATAGACATGATCGGTCGGCAGGGTGTGGCCCGGAGGGCCGATCTTGCCGAGCGGAGTGACGGCGATGACCGATGCAGTGTCGATCGGCGATACCGACAGCACGCCGGGGCCAGTGATCGTGAGGCCGTAGGGGTTGATCCCTTCGGGGTCAGTGGGTCCGGTACCGCCGCTCCCCCCGCCACAGGTGGGAAGGGCAAAGAGGAGGCCGGCGCTCAGGGAACGGGGGTGGCGAGGATCCGGGCATCGTGGTTGCCGGTAGCCCAGAGCGCCTCGGCCAGCGCCTGATCGACCTTGATGGTCTTGACGAGTTTGCCGAGCACGGCATAGCTCACGCCGAACATCGGACTGGTGATGCCGTGGCGTCCGTAGGTCTTCCGGGTTTGCGCCGACCCGGCCTTCTCCAACTGTGCCAACACGTCGTCGAGTGTCATGGCCCTAAGCTCCGCTCGAAACAACGCCCATCCGCCGGCCAAGGACCGACGGGGCTTGGTGGTCGAACCGATCGAGATTCACGGCCCCTTCCGGGAACAGGAGGATCACGGTGGAGCCGTAGTTGAAGCGGGCCATTTCGGCGAACCGCTCCAATCGGATGTTTTGCCCCCGGAAAACGGTCCGCTTGGGTTGGTCGGCGTACTCCGGAATATTGACACCGTTCCACACCGTTGCCACACCCGACACCAATAGCGCGCCGACCATCACCGAGCACATCGGCCCCAAGTCAGTGTCGAAGTGGCACACCAGCCGCTCGTTCCTGGCAAACAGCCGCGGCACATCGGCCACCGTACCCGGTGACACGCTGAACAGGCGCCCGGGCACGTGCAGCGTTTCGGCTAAGGTACCGGTCCACGGCATGTGGACGCGGTGATAGTCGCGGGGCGAGAGATAGATGTTCATGAACGAGCCGTTCCGATACGCCGACGCCAAATCGGCGTCCCCGAGCAGCTCGGCGGCGGTGTAGTCGTGGCCCTTGGCCTGGAAGATTCGTCCGTTCTCGATTCGGCCACACTGGCTGACCTTGCCGTCGGCCGGCATCAACAGGGTCTTCGGATCAGGGTCCGGTACCCGGGCGCCGGGCTTCAGTGCGCGGGTGAAGAAGGCGCCGAAACTCGGGTAGTTGTCGGGGTTCGGATCGGCCGCTTCGCCCAGGTTGACATCGAAGTTGGCCAACACGGCCCGGATGACCCGGCGTTTGATCCAGGGAGTTTCCGACTGAGCAATCCGGCAGGCCAGGTCCGACAGAAAGCGATGGGGCAGCAGATACTGCGCCAGGGACGACACTTTCATCATGCTCCAAGGTAACAACCCGGATAGTTGATCGGACCCCCGCGATCCCGTAGCTTCACTCATCCTGCGTCCCCTTCCGGAGCCCGTCCCCATGCGCGTCACAACCGCCATCGCCCTCGGCCTTGCCTTCCCCGGCGCGGCAGTGGCCCAAACCCTCGAACTGGCTCCGATCCGGGCACGCGTCGTGGCCGGCCAAGAAGTGCAGTTCCAACTCCGGAGCACCGGCGGGGCGGCCGTCCCGAATGCCCAATGGCTGATCGGGCCGTTCGACGTAGCGGCCGTGAGCCAGACCGGCGTGGTCCGCGGACTCCGTCACGGCACCGCCACCCTGGTGGCCCGCTCGGGCGGCAAGACGGTGACGGCCGAGATCATCGTCGAACCTAAGGGCCCCGCCACCATCGACATTTCGGCCGACCCAGCCCAAGTCGTGCCGGGCGGCATCACCCTCGTGACCGCACTGCCCTTCACCAGCGACCGCGATCCCCTGACCGGCCACGCCGTCACATTCCGCTCCATGGCGCCTAACGTGGCCACCGTAGACGCTGCCGGCATCGTGGTCGGACGGGCCGTGGGCCAGGCCACGATCGTGGCCGAGGCTGGAGCGGCCCGCGCGGAACTAGTGGTGAAGGTCGTCGCCAACCGAGTCGCTCAGCTCGCCCTGACCGCACCGGCCCAAGCTCGCACCGGTGATGTGGTCCGATTCCTCGCCCAAGCCACCGATGCCCGGGGCCAAGCCGCCGATCCCGCCCCGGTTCGGTGGAGCGTGGACCGCTCCGACGCCTCGGTTTTCCACGACGGCGGCTTCGTCGCCGAGCGGCCCGGCACCTACGTGGTCACCGCGGCTGTGGGCGCCGTGTCCGCGTCAGCGCCGATCACAGTGAGCCAGCGGGTCCATAACCGGACCTTCGAAATCGCGGGGTCTGCCACGTTCGGCCAACTCCAGGCCGCCGAGCACTGGGCGGTCAACGACGTCCTCTACGTATCGACGATCTCGGACCGGCTCTACACCTACGATATTTCCGAGCCGGCGAGCCCGCGGCTCACCGATTCCCTGATGGTCGATGCCCGGCTGATCAACGACGTCTCGACTACCCCGGACGGCCGGATCGGACTCATCACCCGGCAACAGGCGTCGTCCCGCAAGAACGGGATCGTCTTTCTCGACTTGGCCGACCCGCTCCACCCCAAGGTGCTCTCGGAATACACCGCCACCGTGTCGGGCGGCGTCCATAGTGCCTATATCGATAGTCATTATGTGTATTTGAACGACGCCGAAACCGCGTCGCTTCGGGTCATCGACTTTGCCGATCCCAAGAACCCCCGCGAAGTGGGCCGCTGGCAAGTCGAAACCAGCGTGATGCGGACCAGCGCGTCGGGCCAGGTGGAGGGCCGGTCGCTCCACGACCTCCAGATTAAGGATGGACTCGCCTACTTGGCGTACTGGAAAGACGGGCTGGTGATCCTCGATGTCGGCAACGGCCGGAAGGGCGGCAGCCCAGAGAACCCTAAGTTCGTGGCCCAGTACACCTATAATCACGCCGATTACTACCCCGCCGGAATGATCGCCGGAACCCACTCGGTGTTCCGGTTCGGGAAATACCTGGTGGTGGGCGACGAAGTTTTCCCCGGGTTTTTTGATCTGAACTCGCGGGCCCGAATCAAGACCTTGGGCCGGCTCCACATTCTCGACGTCACCGACATCGAACACCCCAAAAAGGTGGCCGAATATTCGGTGCC
Source organism: Gemmatimonadota bacterium (assembly GCA_009692115.1). NCBI lineage: Bacteria > Pseudomonadati > Gemmatimonadota > Gemmatimonadota bacterium. Next base: position 422,161 of record SHZU01000001.1, read on the forward strand.
GAACGCGGGGTCGCACAACATGTGGGTGGAAGATGATGTGATGTACGTCGGCAACTTCGAAGCCGGGGTCCGGGCCGTGGACATGAGCGGCGAACTCCGCGGCGACCTCTACGCCCAGGGCCGCGAAATCGGCTCGATCTGGACCGGGGCGGAAGGCGGCTACCGGGCCAACCTGCCGATGGCGTGGGGCGCCCAACCTCACAAGGGCTACGTCTACGCCACCGACATCAACAGCGGCGTCTGGGTCGGGAAACTGACCCCCAAGCGCCTGGTACCCTAACGCCTCCAATTCGTTCAGGAGCCAGGACCATGACCCGATTCCGCTTGGTACTCGGTGCCCTCGCGGGCCTCACGGCTGGGGCGCACGCGCAAACCGCCAACGGCCCGATTCCGGCTCCCGTCGCCAAGTACCAAGTCGCGATCCAGAAGGACGTGATGGTCCCGATGCGCGACGGGATCCGGCTCGCCACCGATATCTACCGCCCCGAAGGCGCCGGCGACCGGCTCCCGGTCATTCTCATGAGGACGCCGTACAACAAGGCAACCTACGGCGGGGCCACCGCGCCGGCCGCCTTCTTTGCCAGCCAGGGCTACACGGTGGTGACCCAGGACGTCCGCGGGCAGTACGGCTCGGAAGGATTCTACCGGGTCCAACTAGCCGACGCCCGCGACGGCTACGACGCGATCGACTGGATCGTCAAGCAGCCCTGGGCCACCGCGAACGTCGGCATGTACGGTTGCTCCTACCTCGGTGAAGTCCAGTACTTGCTCTCGGCGCGCCGGCACCCCGCGCTCAAGGCCATGATTCCGCAGGCGGCCAGCGGAGCCACCGGATCGGCCGGCGACTACTATACCAATTTCGGCACCTACGACGGCGGCGCGCTGACCCTGAGTTCAATCTTCGGATGGTTCGGCTTTGCGGGCCATCGGATCAGAGCCCCGGCCAACACCGCCGTCGGGATCTCGAATGTGCCCAAGATCAACTTTGCCGCGATGCTCAAGACCCTGCCGACGGCCACCTTGGCCGAGCGAGCCGGGTTTCCACTGAGCGATTTCAAGGACTTCGTGACCCACCCGCCCGCCGACCCGTACTGGGCCCCGATCGGATACTTGAAAGACACCGACGAGTTCGACACCCCGGCGCTCCACGTCAACTCGTGGCTCGACGTCACGCCGGAGCAAACCCTCCATGTCGCCAATTTGATGCGGATGAACGCGGCGACGGCGCGGGGACGCGACAATCAGTTCGTCATCATGTCGCCGACGACGCACTGCGGCAGCGAGCGGGCCGGCAATCCTACCAAGGTGGGCGACCGCGAGTTCGGCGACAGCCGGCAGCCGTATTTCCAAATCTATCTCGATTGGTTCGATCACTGGCTCAAGGGCGTCGACAACGGCGTCACCAGACGGCCCAAGTTTCAGTACTATGTGATGGGCGAAAATCGGTGGCGGGAATCGCCGTCGTGGCCGGTGCCCGGCATGAAGCAGGTCAACTACTATCTGAGCGCCACCGGGGCGCTGGAGCCGCGTTTACCGGTCGGGGGCAGCCAGAACTTCGTCTACGATCCGGCCAATCCCCTGCCCTCTCGTGGCGGCACCATCTGCTGCACCGGCAACCCCGCTGACCAGCCCGGGATTTTCGACCAAACCGATCTCGAAACGAGACCCGACCTCCTGGTCTACTCGACCCCGGTGTTAACCAAACCGGTAACCATGGCCGGCACCGTCAGTGCCACGATCTATCTCGGATCCAACGCCAAAGACACCGACCTCGTGGCCAAGCTCATCGACGTTGATGAGCAGGGCCGGTCGTGGAACGTGGTGAGCGGGATCAAGCGGGTGCGGTACCGAAACGGGATGGCCACGCCGGCCTTTATGGAACCGGGTCAGATCTATCCGGTGACCATCAGCCTCAAAGCCACGGCCTACCGATTCCTCCCGGGGCACCGAATCCGGCTCTGGATCTCGAGCAGTGATTTCCCGATGTACGACCGGAACCTCAACACCGGCGGCGACAACGTCACCGAGACCACCTGGGTGAAGGCGACGAACACGTTGCACTACGGATCGAAGCAGGCGTCGGTGCTAGTGCTGCCGCTCCTGCCGGAATGAATCCCTTCCCGGCCGAGTTCGCGTCGCGTTAGGCATCGTGCGACGGTAGTTCACCGCGAAGTCCAACGTCGAGCTGGCGGATGAGCGCACCGACCCGCCCCCGCCCGACCCCGGGCCGTGCCATCCGACCCACGACCTCCCGAACAGCCGGCGATGACCCGATGGCGTCGGCTACGACCGCGGCTTCCGCGAGCTGATCACTGGTGCCGTCGGGAGCGCGGCGAGGTTCACCACCCGGCCGCCTTTGATGACCGAACCGATCCGCCGATAGTTCCGCGCGGCCTCGAGCGGGTTGGCGTCGAGGATCACGAGGTCGCCCGCCTTGCCCGGTTCCAGCGTGCCGAGTTCCTTATCGAGCTTGTAGGCCTTGGCCACGTTGCTGGTGACCGTCTTGAGGATCTCCATCGGCGCCATCCCGGCTTCCTCGAACACGGTGAGGGCGTTGAAGTGCCCCTCGCCGAGCTTGGTCCGGGAATCCACCGAGTCGGACACCAGGGTCCGGGAATCGACGACCCGGATCGGATCGTCGACGCCCGCGTCGGTTGAGACCATCAGCAGCGCGCCGGCCCGGCTCAGGTTCCTGATGTTCTCCGCCGCCATCTTCATGTAGGGCAGGAGCACGCTGGTCGAATCGGCCTTCTGTTGCGCGGCCATGGCTCGTTTGGTCAGGCCCAGCACGGAAACCCCGACGCCCTTCTCTACGATCTTCCTGATCGTGGCGGGTTGGATCGGATAGACCGGTCCCGAGATGCTGCCATGGGTCAGGATGTCGACACCGGCGTCGACCGCCATGTCGATGCTCTCGGGTGAGGTGACGTGGGCCTGGACCGTCATGCCGGCCCGATGACCCTCTTCCACGATCACCTGCTCTTGGCGGGGAGAAAAGGTGAGAAAATCCATGTCTTGGTGGCCACTCCCGCCGAACTTGAGGAAGTCGACGCCGAGCCCGGTGTACTTCCGGATCGCGGCCCGGAGAGTGTCGGGCGGCATCCAGAGGAGGGCCCGACCGGTGCCCTGTTCCCACGTTTCGTTGATCCGTTTGGCAAACGACTTCGTCACCCAGGCGGCCGCGGGGGCGATGAAGTCCGGGCCGAGGGGACCGCTGAAACCGATGATGTTCCCGGCGAGATAGATCCGCGCCCCTTCCGCCTGGCCGGCGTTGATCTGGTCGCGGACCTTGATCAACGCCGCCCGCGGGCCCCAGGTGTCGAACACCGTCGTCTGGCCGGTCTTGAGCGCGATCTGGGCGCCTTCGAGCACGATCTTGTCGTACTGGTCCTCGAACAGAATCAGATGCTCGAGGTTGATATTGAGGTCGAGGTGCAGATTGGCGTCCATCATTCCGGGAATCACCCATTTCCCGCGGGCGTCCACCCGGGTCACGTCACCCGGAATCGCAACCGTGGCGGCGGGGCCGACCGCCGTCACTTTCCCGTTCCGGATCACGATGACGCCGTCGGCGATCGGTGCCCGGCCGGTGCCGTCGATGATCGTGGCGCCGGTCACGGCGAGATTTTGAGCCGCGACCGGGCGGCCGGCGGACGCGAGCACGACGACGCCGAGCACGGCGGCTCGGCGAGGAAAGTGAGCCATGGTTGATCCTGGGTGAACGGTTGGTGGCCGAGCTTACGGATTCAAGCTACGCCGTCTCGGCTCGGCCGACCAGGCCGACGAGGACCGGGAAGAGCGGCGCGGGGCCACCATCACCGGCTCCGGGCTCGGCCAACCTACCGGGCCGGGCTGGCGGTATGGAACGAATGATCCGGTTCCGCTCCCCAGCCCCTCAACGGACGAGACCGCGGGCCGGCCGCCCCGGGAACTCGCGGTCCTGAAGCGCACCATCGACAACCACCAGGACCCCATTCACGAGCACATAGCGGAAGCCGACCGAGGGAAGCGCCGGCTCCTGGTAGGTGGCCTTGTCGATCACCGTCTTGGGATCGAACACCGTGATGTCCGCATCGGCCCCGACCCGGATCCGGCCCTTGTTCTTGAACATCGGCGCCACCCGCTCCAACCGCACCGCCGGCATCAGCGCCATCTTCCGGATCGCGTCCATCAAGCCGATCTGCTTGGTCTCCCGGACATAGTAGCCGAGGGTCCGGCCACTGGTGCCCGCGGTGCGCGGGTGACCCTTGCCCTGGCGGAGCCCGCCGTCGCTCGCGATCGCGGTGAGCGGACTCGTCATCGCCATCGCTTCCATCTCCGGCGTGTTCAGGAAGAGCACCACCGAGGCCCCGGGCACCCGCTTGGCCGCGAAGGTTTCGCGGGTCAGTCGTTCGCCGGTGCTGACCAGCATCAGCTTGGCAAACATGCTGTCGGGCCCGCCCACGAACCGGTCGAGGAGCGGTGAACTGATTTCGGTGAGCCCCGCGCTATACGGATAGGCCTCCGCCGTGATGTCTTGCCCATTGGCACGCGCTTCGGCCACCAGGGCAAGGGTGGCAGGAGTCGACTCCAGGCTCGAACTGTTGAGATGCACGATATGGAGCGGCGCCCCGGTGATCGCACTGGCCGCGATCACCTCCATATAGGACTCCACCGAACTCCCCGGATCGGTGGTGCCCCACGACCGGGTATGGACGAACGCCGGGGCGTGATACTTGGCCGCGGCGCGGAACGCCTCGAGGACCTCGAACTTGCTGGCCCCCGGCGTATACTGGAGCCCGAAGCCGACGCCGACGCCACCGGCCGCCAAGCCGGCATCGATCCGCCGCTTGATCTCGGCGATCTGCTCGGCCGTGGCGGCGTCGCGCCCGCCGGCCCCGACCGGCAGGAAGAGGCCGGGGTCCTTCATCACCGCCATCCGGTGCGGAATGTGTCCGACCGACGCCCCGAAGTTGATCCGCGCCGTGCCGGTGCGGGCGGCGTAGAAGCCCGGAATGTCCGCCACCCCGACCTCGAGTTCGAGGGCGGTGGTCACCCCGTCCATCGCGAAGATCCGGTAGTTCTCGTCGTCCTGGCCATGGGCATGGAGATCGATGAATCCCGGCGCCACGACCAGTCCTTTGGCGTCGATCATGGTCTTGCCCTTCAGGGGCCCCGCCGCGATTGCCACGATCTTGCCGCCCCGGATTCCAATCGACCGGACGGCGTCGAGTTTCGACTCGGGATCCATCACCCGACCGCCTGAAATGACGACGTCAAACCCGGCCCGCTGCGCCATCGCGGCCGAGTTCGGGGATCCCAGAATGGCCAGGGCCAACAGGGCGTTACGCATTCGCAATTCTCCGGATGGAAAGGACTTCGGGAGCGCCACGGGCCAACGATACCCGATCAGTTATCCCATCGGAAGGCCATCGCCGATTGCGCCGGAACACCGGAAAGCCGGAACGCCCGGCGGCCGAATGCCGCGAGCGCCCGGCTCGAGGGGGGGTGTTACGGGGTTTGAGTGACGGTGACTCCGGCGTTATTGACAATCGTCCCGCCGATATTGCCCGTCAGCGTGACGGTGATCAGCGCCAGGGACCCGATGCCAGTCGTTCCCTGATCCGCCCGGATACCGGCCCCGGTGTTGGCCGACACGGTGGTTTTCTTGACGGTCGCCACGAGGTCGCCGGTGCTGTTTTCGTCGAAGTCGATCCCGATCCCGGCATTGGTGCCGCTGGTCGACTGATCGACGGTTGCGGTCAGGATCCCGGCATCGTCCTCTCGGACGGCAATCCCGGCAGTTCCGTTGCCCGACGAGGTCGCCGGTTCGATCGTGGTCGAGAGATCGCCGGTGCCCTGTTCGCGGAGACTGATCCCACCGGTCAGGTTGCCGTTCGTCTCGGCGCCGCAATGGCGGTGGTCTGAGCCAGCGCCGGGCCGGCGGCCAACGCAAATGCGGCGTGAACCCACAGGCGTGTCCGACACATCATCGCCTAACCTCCCCCATCTCGAGCCATCCGGCTCAGGGGACCGGCTGGCGCCGGATGATCTGACGGGCGCTCTCCGGATTCCACTCCGGCCGCTCGGTGCGATTGGCCACCGCCAGCGCCGTCTCGAAAATCAGCCGGACCACCCGGGCTTGCTTCTCGGCGTCAATCTTGTCCGGTGAGTCCGTGACCGCGTGATAATCCGGATGAAAACCATTGGTGAAAAACAGGATCGGCACCCCGTTCCGGGCAAAGTTGTAGTGGTCGGACCGGAAATAGATCCGCTCCGTCGGCCACTGGTCCGGCAGCACCCCGACACCGAGGCCCCGGTTGGCGGCTGCGGTCCGGTCGACGGTGGCGCCGAGGTCCGAATGCTCCCGGCCGATCACGACGATCGAATCCCGCCAGTTTCGGCCCAGGTGATCCATGTTGATGTTGGCCACGATCCGCTCGATCGGGACGGTCGGGTGTTTCGCGTAGTACTCGCTGCCCCAGAGGCCCCGCTCTTCGCCGCTCACCGCCACGAACAACATCGATCGCCGGGGCCGGGCAGCCGGGTTCGCGAATGCCTCCGCCAGTTCCAGCAGACCGGTGGTGCCGGAGCCGTTGTCGTCGGCCCCGTTGCAGATCGAGTCCGCGGGCGTGACGCCGCGGCACCGCGAACCGACGTGGTCGAAGTGGGCCGAGATGGCGACGTATTCGTCCCGGAGCGCCGGATCGGTTCCCCGGATGATCCCGACGACGTTAGGTACTTCGCTGCGTTCGTCGCGGGAGTAGGCCATCGCCGCGGTGGCGGTCCAGGCCGGCGCCGGAACGACCAGGACCTCGGGGGCGGCCCGAGCCGCCTCGATCGCGCCGGCCACCTCCGGGACCTGGGCGATCAGGGCCGACTCCCGGATCGCGATCACCGCGGGCCACCCGACCGACTCGGCCGTGGCGATCCCAGCGACCTGCCCGCGGAGCCGGTCGAAGGCACTGTCGCTGTTGACCGAGAAGATGACCAGCGCGGCTCCCGCGTTGGCGGCGGCGATCAGCACCTGACCGGTGTTCGGCGCCTTGCCCCGCCAGTCCGTCACCCAGTGGAGCACTCGCCCATCGACGGCCGCCCGGTCCAACTCGGTGGTCGGTCCGATCGGCCCACCACCCAGGGCGAGCCCTCGGGTGGTCACCAGCTCGACCGGTGAGCCGGACACCAACTTCGCGTTGTCGGTGAAGGTGAAGACGGCCCGCCGGGTCCCGGTATCGACAATGGTGAACTTCGACGCGGCAGCATCCAAGGTTCGAAGCCGGATCGCATACCGCTGGAAGTAGCCGCCGTCCCCGGCCGGCACGAGCTTGTTGCGGGCGAACTCCCGCGCGATGTACTGCGCCGTGGTCTCGAGGCCCCGGCTCGGCGTGTCGCGGCCGCCCATGGAGTCGTCCGCGATGATGAAGACCCGGCGGCGGACATCCGCTTCGGTGATGGTGGCGGCGGCACGGGGCGCGCCGGACTGGGCCGTGGCAATGCCGACCGGCATCAGCGACGCGGCCAGGAGCAATCGAGTCAAAGTCGTCATCGTTCTCTACCGCCTGCTGTCCCACAGCCGTTTGAGTAACTGGATCTGTCCGGTATGATAGGCATCGTGCATCGCCACTCCGATCAACATTTGCCCGAAGGGCCACCGCTTCCCCACCACCGGAATGTGTCCCAATTTGCCCGGCGAAAACGCAGCGATCGCCTCGGCGAGGAGCCGATGTTCCGCCGCCAGCAGCGCGCGGTCGGCCTTCCAGAGGGCCTCGTCGGCACGGCGCGGCACCACCGGGAAGTTAGCCGGGTGGCGCGGGAAGCGCGGAATCAGCCTGCGTACCAGGTGCCGCCGGATGGTGTACTTCCAATAGGCGATGTACAGGGTGAGCCCCCAGATGCTGGCCCGACCGGGGGCCGGCGTCCAGTGGGCCGCGGCCGCGCTCACGCCTCGCACCGCGCCGACCGGAGTCGGGCCGCCATGCCATGCCTGGCCTCGTGCCGGGGCGAGGGTATCTCCAATGGGTCCCACGGCTGCACGGGTCATGGCTGACTCTCCAGTGGGGATGTTGCTTTGGATACTCGGAACCTACGCGGCGCGCAACCCGGTGTCGACTCAGGTCTGGCACTCGGGCGGATTGTCGGCGCGGCCGATATATTCGGCCGTGACCGAGACCCTCGCCCGCCGGGCATTCATCCTTCCAAGAATCCGACAATGACGTCCACCACGTTCAGTGCGATGCTGTCCTGCCTGCTGATCGTATTGGGCAGTGCGCCGGCCATGGGGCAGCAAGCCCGAGATCCGGATTCTGGCGCCAGGGTCGACCGCTTGGTCGAGGGCTATCGAGTCGGACGCCATGTGCCCGGCATCGCGATCGCGGTGGTCCGGAGCGGCACGGTCATCAAAGCGAAGGGATACGGCTTCGCCAATCTGGAGCTCAAGGCGCCGGTGACCCCCGCGACGGTGTTCGGCCTGGGCTCGATCTCGAAGCAGTTCACCGCCACGGCCATCATGCAGTTGGTCGAAGACGGCAAGGTCAGACTCGACGATCCGGTCACCCGCTACCTCGACTCGCTGCCCCCGCACTGGGGCCGGATCACCGTCCGTCAGCTGCTGACCCACACCTCGGGGATTCCGGAGGAGCACTGGCTCCCGAACTTCGTCGAGTTCGACCGCTTCGAACACCATCAACTCGACGTCCTCCGAACCATCTTCGCCGACTCGCTTCAGTCGGAACCCGGCGCCGTCTGGGCCTATCGGAACAGCGGCTACCGGATGCTCGGCATGATTGTCGAGAAGGCCTCGGGCGAGTCGTACTGGGCCTTCATGGAGCGCCGGATCTTCACCCCGCTCCGCATGACGGCCACCCGGAGCAGCGATCCAAAGTCGCTGATTCCGCACCGGGCCCGGGGCTACGGCAAGGAACGGGGGCGGGTGGTGAACCGAGACGCCGTGACCGAGTCGGCTGCGTTTTCAGAGGGCGCGCTGATGTCGTCGGTCCTCGATCTCGCCCGGTGGGACTCGTCCCTTTACCGCCCCCGGGTGCTCACCCCGGCGAGTCTCGACCAGATGTGGACGCCGGTCACGCTCACGAATGGGCAGTCGTATCCGTATGGATTTGGCTGGATGGTGGCCCCGACCAACGGACTCCGAACCGTGGGACACGGCGGGAGTCTCCCGGGGTTCCTCACCAACTTCTCGCGGTTCGTCGCCAAGGGGCTCACCGTCGTGGTGTTAGGCAACGCCGAGTGGGCCGATCCCGCGGCCCTCGCCCAGGCGATTGCCGGGATCTATGAACCGGAGCTCGCACCGAAACCGCCGGCGGCGATTGACGACGCCGATCCCGGGTTCAGTGCCGGCATCCGGACCTTGGCCGACGGCCTCAGACGGGGCGAGCTGGACTTAAGCCGGTTGGCACCCGACGCCAGAGACGAATGGTCGGCCGGCGCGGTGAACGAGGCGGCCGCGTTGCTTCGTCGGGGCGGCCGGATCCGGCAGTTCGAACTAGTGGGGCGGCTCGATCGCGGTGGCCTGGCCCGCCGGCGCTACCGGATGGTCATGGATCGGGGGGCGTTGGTAGTGACGGTCCTGACTCGGGGCACGGACCCTCTGCTCTCGTTGACCCTCGAGGAGGCTCTCGCGAGTAGGTAGGCCTGCTCTACGTCCCCGCCGGGGGGCAGAAGGAGGGTGACGCGGATCCGGATTGGATGGTGCGGACTACTGGGCACGAACGCCCAACTCCCCCAGGGCCTTGGCCAGGAACTCGTACTCCGCCTCACCGTTATAGAGCGCGGCCGACACTCGGAGATACCGGGCCCGGTGCATCGGCCACGAGAACACCACCACCTGGATCCGGTACGCCTCGAGGAGCCGGGTCATCAAGGGATCGGCCGTGAGCGCCGGGCGCCCGGGAACGGTGTCCGGCTGAATCGCGAGGGTGGCCATCGAGGCCCCGACCACGGCCGACGCAATGAGGATGCTGGTGACGAATCGAGCCATTGGATCTTGACTGGTTGCGAGTGAGGGCCACCTACGGGACCGGACCGAGGCGGGTTTCGTTGCTGCCAGTCTACTGTTTGTCTTCCAGGCCGGCCGGTGCCAGGCGAGCGAGCATGGTCGCCACCCACGACGGTTCTGCGTCGTTGATTTCCTTTCGTTCCTTGCGCGCGACCGCCTCGCGCACCATATGGGCACCCAAGAACCGAATCGGTTCTGGTGGGAACTTGCCCGCCGATCGCCCGATCAGCGGGTGTTCGCCCCACTCGTCGCGCCGGCCGAGTGCCATTGAGGCCAGAATCCGCCCTCCGATGACGCTGGGCCCGACCCCGTTGCCGCTCCAGCCGACGCCGTATGCGATATGGCGGCGTCCGCCCAGGTATCCAAGCAGCGGAAGGCTGTTGGGGGTTCGATCGATCGGGCCCGACCAATCGTGGGTGATCGGCACGTGGGCCAACGCCGGGTAGTAGCGCCGGAAGTCGGCCGTCACCTCGGCCGCCCGCGCCGCGCTTCGATCGAACGCCGGTCCGATCGAGCCGCCGTATGCGATCGACCATCCGCCCTTCCCGAACACCACCCGCCCGTCGCCGGAGATTCGATAGTAGTCCACCATGGTTTGGGAGTCGGTGATGCAAAGGTCCGGATGCCATCCGATCCGGGCGAGGTCGGCCGCCGCGGGCGCGGTGGCCACGATGTCGCTTGAAATCACGACGATCGACCGGGAGAGTTCCCGAATCCCGGCGGCCCAGGCGTTCGTGGCGATGACGAGACGCGGGGTGGTAACCGTCCCTGCGTCGGTCTCGACGATGACCGGTTCTTCGCGCGAGAACCTGCGGACCTTGGTGTGTTCGTGGATCCGGACCCCCCGGCTCAACGCCACCCGCCGGAGCCCCCGGGCCAGCGCGGCCGGCTGGACGATCGCAGCGGTCGCTTCAAACGTCCCGGCCCGGTGGGCCGGCGATCCGGCCCGCGCCGCCACCTCGGCGGCCTCAAGGTTCTGGAACGGCGCCACGCCGTGTCTGGCACACAGATCAAGCAGTCCACTCCACGCCCCGAGTTGGGCCCGGCTCGTGGCCGTCCACAGCCACCCGCCCTGGCGGAAGTCGGCGTCGATCGCGTGGGCGGCGCAGAAATCTCGAATGGTGCCGATCGCGTCTTCCGACGATTTCGCCACCCGCACCGCATCCGCCGGACCGATGATTGCCGCGAGTGACGACAACTTGGGCCACCAGGAGAGGACGAAGCCCCCGTTTCGGCCGGACGCCCCGCCTCCGCAGATATCCTGCTCCAGCACCATCACATCGCACGCCGGCTCCAACTCTTTGATCCGGAGGGCGGTCCACAGCCCGACGTACCCGCCGCCGATCACGACCACGTCCGCCGATGCGGCACCGGCCAGCGGGAGTTGATCGGGGGCATCGCCGGCCGTCTGCTCGAGCCAGAGAGATCGGTGTTTCATGCGCTGAAGATACCGATTCGGTCGGGCCTCGGCTCCACCGTTTCGCCGACAGCCTCGTTGCGGTCCGGCCGAAGCTGCCCGGCCTGATTCTCTACGTCCGCGACGGCGCGTCCGGCCGGCGCTGGCGGATTGCGTCGGGATGGTCCGATACCGTGCGCCGGGTCCGGCTCGACCCGAACCAACCGCTCCGGATTGCGAGCAACACCGAGACCTACGTGGCCGCGGCCATGCTCCGACTGGTGGAGCGAGGGACGCTCACGCTCTCCAACCCGCTGTCCCGCCACCTCCCGGCCCATCTGAATGCGATGCTGGTTGCCGATGGGTATCCGACCGACCGGATGACCATCGAGCAGGTGTTCAGCCATCGATCCGGCCTGGACGAGCACCCCGCCATCGCCTCCTGCGCGGCCGTGGCCGACCGGGCGACGGAGGGACTGCACCAGCGCCACCAATACGATGAGGTAGGCCGGCCACATCGCGGCCCGTTGTCCCTCGATCAGCACGCTCGCGGCCACCAAGACAACCCCGATGGCTCCGAGCGCAAACGGGGCCCGGCGTCCCCTGACCCATTGCCACAGGATTGCCGCCACCACCAGCGCAATGATCCATTCGAACGGTCACATCGTTCCGCCCTATCGCTTGATGTCGGCGCCGGCCGCCGCGGCCTGGCCCGGAGGCACCATCGGCTCGTGGCGCGGGTAGACGATCTGGCCGCCCTGGACCTGGACCCGGCCGTCCCGAATCACGATGTCCACCTTGGCGATGTCGTCGAGGCGCTCGTCGGGGTTGCCGTTCAGGACCAGCACATCGGCGAGCTTGCCGACCTCGAGGGTCCCGAGCTTGTCTCCCATGTCGAGCATCTGGGCATTGACCCGGGTGGCAATGCCGAGCACCTCGGGCACGGTATAGCCAACCCGGACGAAGTTCCGCATCTCTTCGTGGTAGGGCCACGGGAGGTACCGGAACCAGTCGACCACCAAATCGGTGCCGATGCCTAACGTGACGCCGGCATCCTTCATCTTCTTGACCAGGGCCATGTTGGCCGAATCCGAGAAGGTGAACCGCCGGCTCTGCGATCCGAAATACCCGCCACTCAGCCGGAAGATGATCTGATACGGAATCAGGGTCGCATCCGACTCGACACCCTTCTCGGCCATCAGCCGGATCGTTTCGTCGGTCCGGGGGAGCGGATGCTCGATCATATCGACCCCGGCCCGGACCGCGCGCTCGATATAGAACGTCTCGGCGTCGGCGGTGATCTTGAGGCCGAGGTCGTGGGTCTCGGCGACGGCCGCCTGGATCTCTTCCTCGGAAAAGTGGCTGGTCACCTTGATGAAGTCGGCGCCCCGGGCCACCTGCTCGCGAACCGCGTTCCGCCAATCAGCGGGCCCCGTCGCCACCCGGACGCCGGCCAGGTACTGGCCGCCCGCAATGTCGGGCTCGTTGCCATGGCCGCCCTGCCCCGCAATCACGTTGCCAGCGGCAAAGATCCGGGGCCCGACCAGCCGGCCCTCGGTGACCCATTCCTTGAGCAGGAACGGCGTCTCGCCATCAGAGCCGGTGTCGCGGAGCGAGGTGATCCCGCTCTCGATGTAGTACCGGAGCCGCTCGGCCCCCCGAAGCGCACCGTCGGCCCGGCTTCGGGCCCTGGCGTCCGAGTCACCCGGCAGGCGGTAATCGATGTGGGTATGAAGGTCGATCAGGCCCGGCATCACGGTCTTGCCGGACACGTCGATGACCCGGGCATCCTTGGGCCAATCGGTGCTCGTCGGCGGCAGGATGGCCGAGATCTGATTGCGGGTGATGACGACCGTGGCGGCCCGGGCCACGGCACCGGTCCCGTCCCAGAGCCGGCCGCCCTTGAGGACCAGGGTGCCCTTCGGGGCGTAGAGGCCCGCGGGGATCGGGATCCGGCGCGGGTCGTCGGTGGTGTTGGTACTGGGCGCGATCCACCGCCGCCGTTCGGTGCGCGGAACCTGCGCCACGAGCGAGGGCAGCAACGACACCAGGAGGATCGAGGCAAGAAAGAAGCTACGCATGAGATATTGGTGGTTGGAGACGCCGGTAAACTAGTCGCAACCGGGACCGCACGCCGGGGCCACCATGCTCGTGGCGCCTCTGACGCCGTGACGATAGGTTCTCTGCTATGCCGAAACCCTTCGAAGGAAAAGTCGCGCTGATTACCGGTGGCAACTCCGGGATCGGCAAAGCCACGGCGCTCCAGTTTGCCGAGCAGGGGGCCCGCGTCGTGATCGCGGCCCGCCGAGCCGCGGAAGGCGAAGCGACCGTCGCCGAAATCCGCGGCAATGGCGGCGAGGCGATATTCGTCGCGACCGACGTCGTCCAAGCGGCCGATGCCGAGGCGGTGGTCAAGAAAACGGTGGCCGCCTACGGGCGACTCGATTGCGCCTTCAACAACGCGGGCGTCTCCGGCGGGGCCCTCCTCCATGAGGTGACCGAGGCGGATTGGGACCGGATGATCGACGTGAACTTGAAGGGCGTCTGGCTCGGGATGAAGTACCAAATCATCCAGATGTTGAGCCAGGGCGGTGGCGCCATCGTCAACGATTCCTCGGTGGCTGGGCTCACCGGGTACGTCCGAAGCCCCGCCTACTCAGCAAGCAAGCACGGCGTCATCGGGTTGTCCAAGTCGGCGTCGCTCCAATACCGTGACCACGGGATCCGGATCAATGTCGTCTGCCCCGGCATGATCATGACCCCGATGATCGAGCGGGCCTTTGCGATTCCGGGCGTGGAAGACTGGTTCCGCTCGAAGGTGCCCGGGCGGGGCGGGAACCCTGACGAGGTGGCGCAGGCGGTGACGTGGCTCTGTTCCGATGCCGCGTCCTATATCAATGGCGTGGCCCTCCCGATCGACGGCGGGCTGTCCTCCGGGCTCTAGCGTTGCGGGACGTAGGCGACGCAGTCAATCTCGACGCGGAGCCCTTCCTCGGGCAGCGCCACGGCTTGGATCGTGGTGCGGGCCGGCCGATGCACCCCGAACACGCGGGCATAGACGCCGTTCATCTCCGCGAGGTCGTTTATGTCGATCAAGAACACCCCGCACCGAAGCACGTGCTGGAGGTCCGAGCCTGCCGCCCGGAGGATCGTCCGGACGTTCATGAGACACTGCTCGGTCTGCGACGCCGTATCGATGCCGACCCGCCGTCCGGTGGCCGGATCGTCGGCGCCTTGGCCGGAGACGAAGATCAGGCGCTCGAACACCATCCCAGGCGAATAGGGTCCGGCCGCTTCGGGAAGATTCGGGGCGTGGATCGGCTGGTGGCGCATTAGGTGTTCCGAGGTGAAAGAAGTTCGGGGGACGGGGAATAGTAACCCGAAGTCGAGCCGGGCCGAACCACCCGCTCCAATCACTCCGAAAACGACCCGCCGGATTGCTCAACCTCGGCCAGGACCGCCGCCGTGTGTTCACCGAGGGCCGGCACCCGGTCCATTCTCGGCGGGGCACTGGCCAGGTTGTGCGGCGGGAGCAATGCGGGAATCGGCCCGAGAAACGACTCAAGTTCGGTCCACCGCCCCCGCGCGGCAAGTTGCGGATGGGCCACGACCGCGGCCACGTCGTTCACCACCGCGTTGGCGATCTCGCCCCGCTCGAGCCGCTCGATCACCGCGGCAACGGACAGCGTCCCGAAGATCGTCTCGATCAACAACTCGAGCTCCCGCCGATTGGCCAGCCGGTCGGTGTTAGCAGCGAAGCGCGGGTCGTCGGCTAACTCGGCCCGGCCCAAGACCACGTCGCAGAGCCGGCGCCATTCGCGGTCGTTCTGAATCGCGAACATCACGTTGCCGTCAGCGCAGCGGTAGGCGCCATACGGAACGATCATATTGTGACGGAGGCCGGCCCGAGGCGGCGGCGCCCCGGTGCCGAGTTGGACGTACAACTGGGGCGTCATCCATTCGACCAGGCACTCGAGCATCGAAATGTCGATCCGGTCGCCGCGACCGGTCCGATCACGCTGGCGGAGCGCGGCCAACACGCTCGAGTAGGCGTAGAGGCCGGCCGCGATATCGGCGACGCTGATCCCGACTTTGGCCGGCGCATCGGGCGTACCCGTTAGGCTGACGACACCCGCCTCCGCCTGGATCAGCATGTCGTAGGCTTTCTTGTCCCGGTACGGGCCATCGGGACCATACCCGGAGATCCCTGCCCAAATCAGCCGGGGCGCCACCGCCGCCAGAACCTCATAGCCGAGCCCGAGGCGCTCGACCGATCCGGGCGCCAAGTTGTGGACGAAAACGTCGGCGCGCCGCACCAGCCGTGTCATGGCCGCCCGCCCCGATGCGGTCTTGAGATCGAGGACGACGCTCTCCTTGCCCCGATTGAGCCACGCGAAGTAGGCCGACAGTCCATGCAGGGCTCCGTCGTAGCCGCGCGCGAAGTCGCCGCCGTCCGGCCGTTCGATCTTGATGACCCGGGCGCCCAAGTCGGCCAGTTGCCTGGAACAGAACGGCCCGGTCACCGCCTGTTCGAGCGCGACGACCGTGAGGCCCGAGAGTGGCATCGTCACTGGCGCCTAGAAGATGTTGGTTTCGACCGCACCGCTCTGCTCCGCAAACCGGGTAATCCGCAACTCATCGACATCGATGGTCCGGGCCCGGCCTTCGAGGATTTCCTCCGCCATCAACAGCCCGGTGGCCGGCGCATGCATCACGCCGTGGCCGCTGAATCCGCTGGCGTCGACGTAGTTAGGCAGATCGGGGTGGCGGCCCATGATCGGCATGTGGTCTGGCGTAATCTCATAGAGGCCGGCCCAGCACTTCTTCTCAGCCAGCCGGGCGTCCTCGAGCGCCGGAAACCGGCTGACCCCCGCCTCGAGCACGGTGCCGAGCCAGTCCCAATCGACGTCGATCCGTTCACTCGACGGCTCGTCCTGGTTTGACAATCCGAAGAGCATGCCCCGCCCTTCTTTTCGGATGTAAAATCCGCTCGAGACGTCGAACGTGAACGGCATCCCATCCGGCAGGACTGGAAACTCCTCTGTCATATAGATGCTCCGCCGATAGGGGAGCACCGGGACCTCGAGCCCCGCCAGCGCCGCCACTGCACCAGCCCACGGACCCGCGGCGTTGACCAGCATATCGCACCCGATCCGGCCGTTAGGCGTTTCCACGGCCGTGACCCGGTCGCCCGCTCGATGTACCGTGGTCACCGGCGAATCACACGCGACCGTGACGCCGAGTTCCTGGGCCCGCTTCACGTAGCCCATCGCCACGCCGTACGGATCGCAGTACCCGTCGAGCGGGCAGTAGGTCGCCCCGATGACGTCGTCGACCCGGGTTCCCGGCACCAGCCGCTCGATGTCGGCAGGGCCGAGTAGTTCGGTCGGGACCCCTAGCCGCCGCTGGAGCTCGGCCTGCCCTTGAAACGCCGGCCACGCCGCCGGATCGGTGACCAAGAGGAGATAACCCACCTGGTGGAGTTCCGCGTACCCGCCAACCTCCTCGGTGAACCGGCTCAGCCGCTCGATACTGTACCGCGAGAGCCGGATGTTCATTTCCGTGGCGAATTGGTGCCGGACCCCGGCCGCCGAGCGGGCGGTGCTGCCGGTGGCCGGCGCCTCCGACCGTTCCAGCACGATCACATCGGTGCACCCGCGGAGGGCCAGATGGTACGCGATCGAGCCGCCGATAATGCCGCCGCCGACGATGACGACTTGAGGCATCCGCTCACGCCTCCAACGCGGCCGCGATCCCGAGCAGGGCTTCCCGCATCCGGTGGGCCAGGTACGGACCATCGCGGGGCGGCAACGCCTTGGGTTCCGGGTCCGCGCCGATCTTGAGCACGGCCACCAGCGGTCCGGCCAGTCGGTGCAGGTCAGCGCGGAGGGCGTCGACCTCGGCGAGCGTCGTAATCGTCCGAGTGTCGGTAATCCCGGAAGCTCTGGCAATCCCGGCGAGGTCGGCGCCGGACGCAGTGTGGGTTCGTTGATTGCCGGTTTCACCGAACCGCTCGTTGTCGAGCACCACGACCCGAAGGTTGGCCGGCTGTTCCACTCCGATCGTGGCGAAACTCCCGACGCCCATCAGCATCTCACCGTCGCCCGTCACCACCAGCACCGGGCGGGACGGCTGCGCGATCGCCAATCCGAGACCCACCATCGCGGCGCCACCCATGGCGCCCCACAACGGAAAGTCGAGCGGCGAATCCCCGGCGGCGGCCACGTCATAGGCCGAGGCCCCGAGTCCGGTGACGACCACCAGATTGCCGCGGTCCGTGAGCAGGCGCCGGACCGCGTCGCGCCGGGGAATGGCGGTCATTTGGACGCCTCCGTAAACCGCTTGGCCCCAAGGAGCCGCTGCGACAACAGTACCGCGACCCGGCGGCGGCTCTGCCACGCCAGTTGGATCGCCCCATCGACCGTCGGAGCGACCTCGGCTCCGGTATCGGCGCGGAACACCGTGACCCCGCTAGCCGCCAGCACCGCCGGCGTGCTCGATCCCATCGGCACCTGCCAGGGATTGAACTCGCCCCACTCGCCCCGCATCGTGACGATGGTCACGAACGGGATCTGGCAGATTTGGGGCAGCGACAACATGTTGATGCAGTTGCCCACCCCGCTCGACTGAATCAACAGGACCGAGCGAACCCCGCCGAGATACGCACCGGCCGCCAGGGCCACGCCTTCCTCTTCGGTCGTGAGCGTCACCGTCCGGATGGCCGGATCGGCCTGGCAGCGTTCGATCAGCCGTTGATGCCCGGCGTCCGGCACGACCGACACCAGTCCAATCCGATGAGTGCGAAACAGGGCGTGAATCTCGTCCGCCCATTCAATCTGGTCATTCATGTCGAGTGGAGCCCGATCGAGAAGTATTTGATGTCGAGAAACTCATCGATGCCCCAGTGGCCGCCCTCGCGGCCAATCCCGGACATTTTGACCCCACCAAACGGCGCCTGCGCCGTCGATGGCACCCCATCGTTGATGCCGACGATCCCAAACTCGAGCGCCTCCGCCACCTGGTAGGCCCGCCGTAAATCTGCGGTCCAGAGATACGCCGCCAGCCCGAATGGCGAATCGTTGGCCAGCCGAATCGCCTCGGCCTCGGTCGTGAAAGTGAGCACCGGCGCTACCGGGCCGAACGTCTCTTCGTGCATGAGCTTCATCGCGGGCTGAATGCCCGTGAGCACGGTGGGCTGGTGGTAGAGGCCGGTCAGGGCCTTGCCGCCGGTCAGGACGGTGGCGCCGAGTCGGGCGGCATCCTCGAGATGCTCGACGATCTTGGCGAGGCCGGCCTGGTCCACCATCGGACCGATCTGGGTGGCCGGATCGAGCGGGTCGCCGACCTTGAGCGCAGCCACGGCGGCGGCCAACCGCGCGGTAAACGCCGGCGCGATCGACGCCTGGACGTAAATCCGATTGGTGCAGACGCAGGTCTGGCCCCCATTTCGGAACTTACACGCCATCACTTCCCGGACCGCGGCATCGAGCGGGGCGTCCTCAAAAATCAGGAACGGCGCATGCCCTCCAAGCTCAAGAGCCAGGCGCTTCATGGTCCGAGCCGACTGCTCGTAGAGATGAACGCCGACCTCGGTCGACCCGGTGAAGGTGAGGACGCGAACCCGGAGATCGTCGAGCAGCACCCCGGACACCGGCCGCGGATCGAGCGCCGTGAGGACTTGGAACGCATCCGGCGGCCCGCCCGCCTCGCGCCAGAGCGCCGCGAGTGCCAGCGCCGACAGCGGCGTCTGCTCGGCCGGCTTGACGATCACCACGCACCCCGCCGCCAAGGCCGGGGCGATCTTCCTGGTGACGGTCGCAATCGGGAAATTCCATGGCGTAATCGCATAGACGATCCCGGTCGGCTGCTTGATCGCGTGAAGCCGCTTGTGGGCAAACTGGCTGGCGATGGTTTCCCCGCCGATCCGCTTGGCTTCCTCGGCATACCATTCGACGAACCCCGCACCGTACCGGACTTCCCCGACCGACTCGGTCACCGGCTTGCCCATTTCGACGGTCATCAACTCGGCCAGCACCGGCTCATGGGCCACGATCAGCGCGTGCCACTTCTTCATCACCAGGGCCCGCTCGTAGGCGGTGGTTCGCTTCCATCGATCGAACCCGGTCGCGGCCTGATCGAGTGCCGAGCGGGCTTCAGCCGCGCCGCAATCCGGCACGGTGGCTACGACCCTTCTGTCAATCGGCGATCGGACCTCGAACGTCGCGGCCGCCCCGGTGCCGGCGGCCCGAATCCGGTCGAAGAATATCGGATCGAGCATGGTCACTCCTTGATCGTCGGGATCGGGCGAACCGGAGCATGGCCCCGCTTGTACACCAGAATGGTGCGCCGGAACGTCATCACTACGGTGCCGTCCTGTTTGTACCCGGTGGTCTTGATTTCAACGATGCCCATGGTGGGCCGGGAGCCCGAGTCCCGAGTGCTCAACACTTCGGTCTGGGCGTAAATCGTGTCACCCTCGAAGACCGGGGCCGGCATCCGAATATCCTGCCAACCCAGATTGACTGCGTTCTGGGAGATGTCGGACACCGTGAGGCCCACCACCAGCGCCAACGTAAACGTCGAGTTGACGAGCGGCTGGCCGAACTCGGTCTGGGCCGCGTAATGGCGGTCGAAGTGGATCGGGTTGCTGTTGTTGGTGAGGAGCGTAAACCAGGCATTGTCGGTACTGGTGACGGTCCGGCCAATGGCGTGCCGAACGACCAACCCGACCTGGAAGTCCTCGTAGGACCGAGCCTCACTCATCGCGTCGCCTCCGGGTGCAGAGCCTTGATAGCGTCGGCCCGGCGGAGGGTCGTCATCGCCATCCGGATGTTGGCCGCGTCGATCATCCTGCCGCCGATCGCCACCGCCCCCCGGCCCCCGGCCGTGGCCTGGTCATAGGCCGCGACCACCGAGCGAGCCCAATCGACCTCGGCCGGGAGCGGCGAGAACGCGACGTTGACCGCCGCGATCTGGGCGGGATGAATGCATTGCTTGCCGTCGAACCCGAGCGCCCGGGCCGTCCGGCAGGCCCGTTCGAAACCAGCGGTGTCCTTGAAATCCGCATACGGCCCGTCGAGGGCCCGGAGCCCGTTGGCCCGGGCGGCCGCCACGATCCCGTGCATCACCGCGTGCCATCGGTGGCCGGGATAGGCGGCGTCATCCTCGTCGGCCTCGCCAATGCTCGCGAGCGGCATCCGCATCGAGGCGGCATAGTCACCGGATCCGAAGATCAGCGATTCGAGCCGCTCGGAACTCGCGGCGATTTCCCGAAGCCAGAGGAACCCGCCGGCGGTTTCGATCTGAGCTTCGATCCCGATCCGGTGGCCGATCCCGGACCGGGCCTCGATCTGGGTCAGCAGGGTGTCGACGAACTTGACGTCGTTGGGTCCGCGGGTCTTCGGCAACATCACGGCATCGATCGATTGGCCGGCGGATTCGACCACGTCGACCAGATCGCGATAGGCATACATCGTGTCGAGGCCGTTGATCCGAACCAGCCGGGTTCGGGCCCCGAAGTCGAGCGTCGTCAGGGCCCGGACCACGTGGGCTCGGCTCCCCTCCTTTTGCTCCGGCGCTACCGCATCTTCCAAGTCGATACAGATCGCGTCGGCCCCGCTCCGGGCGGCCTTCTCGATCATGTCCGGTCGGGAGGCCGGGACATACAGCATGCTGCGGGACAACCGGTCCGGCGGTGTCGTCATAGTTGGTCTCAAAACGAGCGGGGCATGCCGAGGACGTGCTCACCCACGAACGAGAGGATCAAGTTGGTGGAAATCGGGGCCACTTGGTAGAGGCGGGTTTCCCGGAACTTCCGCTCGATGTCATACTCGGTGGCAAACCCGAACCCGCCGTAGGTTTGGAGACAGGCGTTCGCGGCCTGCCACGAGGCATCGGCGGCCAGCAACTTGGCCAGATTGGCTTCGGCCCCGCAGGGTTCCCCGGCATCAAAGAGGCGGGCCCCCTCGTACCGCATCAGATCCGCGGCCCGAACGTTGGCGTAGGCTTGGGCGATCGGAAACTGGACGCCCTGATTTTGGCCGATCGGCCGGTCGAAGACGATCCGCTCGGTAGCGTACGTCCGGGCCCGGTCGATGAACCAGTACCCGTCGCCCACGCACTCGGCGGCAATCAGAATCCGCTCGGCATTCATTCCGTCGAGGATGTATTTGAACCCTTGCCCTTCTTGCCCGATCAGGTTGTCGGCCGGGATTTCAAAATTCTCGAAGAACAGCTCGTTGGTCTCATGATTCACCATGTTCTCGATCGGGCGGACGGTGAGCCCGTCGTTCCCACCTTGCTTGAGATCGACCAAGAACACCGACAGGCCCTCGGTCCGTTTGGTCACCCGTTCCAGCGGTGTGGTCCGGGCCAGCAACAGCATCAAGTCGGAATGCTGGACCCGGGAAATCCAGACCTTCTGGCCGTTGACGACGTAGCGATCGCCCCGGCGCTCGGCGAAGGTCTTGATCTTGGTGGTGTCGGTTCCGGCCGTCGGTTCGGTCACGGCAAATGATTGGAGACGAAGTCGCCCCGCCGCGATCTCGGGGAGGTAGCGCTGTTTCTGCTCGAGCGACCCGTGGCGGAGCACCGTCCCCATCACGTACATCTGGGCATGACAGGCGCCGGAGTTGGCACCGGCCCGATTGATCTCCTCCAAGATGACCGACGCTTCGGTCAACGTGAGCCCGCCGCCGCCGAACTCCTCGGGAATGAGCGCGGCCAGCCAGCCGGCATCGGTCAAGGCCTGCACGAAGGCCTCGGGGTATCCCGACTGGCGCTCGATCTGCTGCCAGTAGGCGCTGTCGAACGGCGCGCAGACCGCGCGAACCCCTTCACGAATGTCACTGTACTCCCGGGCCCTCGGGTTGATTTCGCTCATCGATCAAGTCCGGCGAACGCCCCGGCCATGTCAACGCAGCCGTCAAGCGCCCCAACTGCCGCGATGGCACGCTCCGCAGCCGCCATGCCGAGTCGGGGCGAGACCAGATCCCGAAGCTTGGCCTCCAGCGCTTCCGTCGTCACGGGGTTTTCCGGGTTGCCTTTCGGGAAGGCGGCCGACATTTCAGACCCGGTACCATCCTTCCGGGTAAACCGGATTCGAGTGCCCCACTCCGCTGGGTACCGAGCCGTGATCCCGGGATCGACCGACACGAGGATCCGGTCGAGAAGGGGGCGGATGCGAGGGTCAGTCACGCCAGGCTCGGCAAACCGATCCGGAGTAAACTGACCGAGCCCCACCCGCCCTTCGACGAGCGCGGCGGCGACGCAGTAGGCCAGGCTGAACTTGGCCTGATAGGGCGTCTTCGGGTTCGGTTCTTTCACGATCTCGTATCCAGACGCATACGTGGCCACCTCGACCGACGCCACCCCGGCCCAGTCGGCCGCGGTGCGATACTCGAGCGCCAGATCGATGGCGGAGTGGGTGTGCCCGCAGCACGAATGAAGCTTGAAGCAATTCTCGCTGACTTTCCAGTGGGTCCCGAGGCCGTCGGTAATCCGCGTCGCATCGAAATCAGTGCTGGTAGCCCGGAAGAAACCCCGGGCGCCTTCGAGAATCCGGCTCGCGCCGGTAAACCCCTGGCGCGCGAGATCCGCGGACAGGACGCCGTTGAACGCGGCCTTGCCGGGGTGGAGATGTTTGCTCATCGCGCCGTCGGCATTGAACTCCCAGAGCCCGGCCGCCTGGGTGCCGGCGCTTCCCAGAGCGTCGAGCATCGCGGCCTCATCGAGCCGAAGCAGCGACCCGGCGGCCACCGCGGCCCCGAACGTGGCGGCGGTGCCCGTGGGGTGCCAGAAGCGGTAGTGGCTGGGGTTCACCGCCTCCCCGACCCGGAGGGCGGCCTCGTAGCCTAACGCAACGGCCAGCAGGAAGTCCCGCCCGCTCCGGTGCTCTCGCTCCGCCACGGCCAAGGCCGCGGGAATGACCGGGGCCGCGGCGTGAAGGGTCGAGCCCTTGTGGACATCGTCCAGCTCGAGAATATGGGAGGCCACCCCGTTGGCGAGCGCCGCGGTGGCCGCCGCCGTCCGGCCGGCACCAAACACGGTGGCTTCATCGGAACGGCCGAGCGTGGCCACCACCCGCTGCGTCATCCGGGCGGCCGGCTCCTTGGCGCCCGCCAGCACCGACCCGAGCCAGTCGAGCACCGCTCGGCTGGTATCGGCGAGTGCGGCCGGGGGAAGATCCTCAAATCTGGCCGCCGACGAGAACGCCGCCAACCGCCGGCTGACGGGCTGATCGGGCGCCGTCATGCCGGAGGCGGCTTCACCATGGCGGCGTACTTCGCCCCGAGCCCGGACTCCGGCGACTGGGGCCCGAACACCGACACCAGACCGCGGACCAGATTCATCCCGACCACCGAGATGTGGGACTCATCGGGGAAGATCCGGGTCGATAACTGCAGACCGGGATACTTCTTGGCTCGGAGCATGGTTTCCAGGCGGAGAACATTGGTCACCATCCGGGACGAGGCGGCCGGCCCCATTTCTTCGAGACCGCCGACGCCGATGAACACGTTGGCGCGGAGGTCGCTGTGGGTCTTTCCGTACGCCTCGGCCAGCTTGAGGGCGTCTTCCCCACCCCACCAGAGCGACGGGCTCCCGATGATATAGCGGTTGAAGGTGTCGGGCTTGGTGAACAGCACGTAGGATCCGAACAGGCCCCCCAACGAATCGCCCCAGTAGCCCCGGTCGGCGGGATCGGTCGAATAGCGGGCGTCGATGAACGGCATCAGTTCATCGCGGATGAAGGCGAGGAATTTGTCCGCTCCTCCGCTGGTGACCAGGGGCCGGAGCACCCCGGCCACCGGCATGCCTCCCCCGCCCTCGCGGTCCTTGACCAGTACCTGAGTCAGATCGCGGGACCGGATGAAGGTGGCTTGCATGATACTCGAAGCCCCCGGATACCCGATCCCGACCGCAATGTACCGCGGCGTGTCGTTCATCACCATCAGCCGCAAGTGGTCCTCGTCGACGATGAACCCGTTGTGGACGTCGGTCATGTAGACGACCGGGAACCGAGTCGTCTCGCCGGGGATCATCGGGGGCAGCAGCACCCGGATTTCAAAGGAATCACCCACGGCCTTCGACACCAGCCGATGGGTCGTGACCGGCGCCACGGTGATGAGCGGCTGAGCAACCGCCGGCCCGGCGGCGAGGCCCACGAGCAGTCCCCCGGCGGCGAGGCAAATCTTCATGGTGATACCTTGAGGCTCCTGGTGGGGTCGTGATGTGGCTCCGCTCTGAGCAAGACGCCACTGAGTCCAATCTATCCCCGGGCCGAGGGCCAAGCCACGGACCTTCACCGGCCGTCCTCGGGCGCCAGATCGCCGGAATCCTGACCCAAGCCCTGAGCGAGCCGTAAGTTGGCCGGCATCGAAGCCCGCCACCTCGGCGATTTGCTCGACGCCGACCTGGTGATCCTGCCGGTCCCGGTCCGGCTGGAACTGCTCGCCGGCTCGCCGCGCAAGGCTCACCGCCAATTGCGGGACCACCTGTCGGCCGTGCCCCGGGCGGTTCCCGAGAAAGCAACCTGGGTCCGGATCGACACCTGGGTCACCACCGCCGTCGAGGCCGGTCATCGGTTTGGCTTGGCCGACCTCCTGATCGCCGCCACCGCGGCCGATCACCAAGCCACACTCTGGTCTCTCGATTCCGATTTTGTCAGGATGGAACGACTGGGCTTCGTGTCCCTCCATGCCCCCGGGAAGTAGCCGCGGCGGGGCCAACTAGCCTTCGATCCCAACGACCGGACCGGTCTTACGGCGGCGGCAAGTCGGGGACTCGCCCCGACCAGTTGTACCGCGCCACCAGGTCGCGGGCCTCCCGCTCTGAGAGTCCATGACTGGTCCAGTTCCCCTTGGTCAATTGGACCAATCCTTCGGGCTCGCCCAGCGCCTTGAGTTCGCGCATCATGTTGCTCGGGTAGTCCCCCCGGCAGCCCAGCGCATCGGCCACAACGGAGATGTAGCACCGAACCCCAACCTCGTCATTGGCCAAGTCGCACCACTCGCGCTGGCACGCGTGGGACTTCGTGACCACGAGATCGGCGCCGGTTGCCCGGAGCGCCGACCAGAGCTCGGCCCGAATCGACGTCCAGCGACTCGGCTCGATTCCGGTGATGCTCGGACCGCAATCGTAGTCGAGGTCCGGCGGGGCCTCGACCACGCCCAGGTATTCGACTCCCGGCACCGACCGGAGGATCGCGCCAACGTGATCGGTGTCTTCACGGGCCCGTCGCTGACCATGGTGGTGACCGCTCCGCCCGACGTGCCCGTGTAGCGCGGCCCGGTTCGGAACCGCGTGGTGCCAGGGGATCCGGTCCACATCAGCCAACTCAGCCAGAAACACCGCGGCACTGGTGGTTTCAAACGGGAGGGCCTGGCCGTCCCGACCGGTGACGACGTCGTTGAAGTGGACATCGCACGACGGGCACCAGTGAACGACCAGGGACGGCCTGAACGCCCCGATCCGCTCGAGGGTCGTCGCCGACACGCCTTGTCCCTTGGCCACGTCGCCGTGGTGGTCCCAGGTCACCCCGCAGCAGAGCTGCACACCGGCGACCGCCACGAAGTCGAGACCTAACGCCTCGAACACCGCTACGACATCGGCGGCCAGATCGGGAGTGCGGAGGATGTTGCAGCCGAGATAGAGCACGATCTGATGCGGTCGTTCGGGCGGCTCCCACCGCTCGATCCAGCGGTCAATCGTAGGTCCAACGCTCCTCCGGGGCAACGCCACCTTGACGACGCTCGGCTCCGGCGGTAGCCTGCCCCAGTAATCCTGCCAACAAAAAGGCCCAGCCGCATGAGTATCTCGTCGGAGTTCAAGGAGTTTGCGCTCAAGGGAAGCGTGATGGACCTCGCCGTCGGCGTGATCATCGGCGGGGCCTTCGGCAAGATCGTGGGTTCGCTGGTCAGGGACATCATCATGCCGCTGGTCGGCAAAATCTTTGGCGGCCTCGACTTCTCCAACTATTTCATTGCACTCGCCACCCCGCCGGCCGACTTCCAGGGGCCGATGACATATGACGCGTTGTCCAAGGCGGGAGTTCCGCTGTTCGCTTACGGGAATTTTCTGACGGTCGCCATCAACTTCCTCATCCTGGCCTTCATCATTTTCATGATGGTCCGGCAGGTCAATCGGATGAAGCGGGCCGAGCCACCGGCGGCGCCCGCTCCGCCGGCCCCGACGCCCGAGGACGTCCTGCTCCTCCGTGAAATTCGCGACGTGCTGAGGAAGTAATCCAAGTGACTCGAATCCTGTTGGCCGTGGGCGGGTTGCTGCTCGCCGCCCGCCCCGCGCTCGGCCAGACCGACTACCGTCGCGCCGAGCAGTTTCTGACCTGGAATGCGCTCCGCCACACCTATCACGATCAGGTCGCCCCGGCTTGGTACCCGGACAGCACTCGGTTCTGGTATCGGGTCAATACTCGGCGCGGCTTCGCGTTCGTCACCGTCAACCCCGCGACCGGGGGAAAGGCCGTGCTCTTCGACAACGCCCGGCTGGCGGCCGCTCTGTCGGTGGCCGCCGATACGGCCCTGGACCCGCGGAAGCTGCCGTTCCAAAGCTTTGCCTTTGACCGCGACGGCCGGGACGAGCGCGCCATCCGGGTCCGGATCGGGAAGCGGGGTTTCCGCTGCGAGCTGGGTGGCTATCGCTGCGCCGCCGCGGACACCCTCCCGAACCTCACCCGCTATGTCCGCTCGCCCGACGACCGGTGGGACGCCTTCGTCTCCGGCTCCAACCTCTGGCTCCGGCTGGTGGGTGGCGCCGATTCCATCAAGCTCACCACTGATGGCGCCGAGGGGTACGGCTACGGGCAGGGAGCGCCGCGGGCCGGACAGGTTCGGCTCAAGATTCCGTCGAGGCCCGAGGTGGTCTGGTCGCCCGACTCGAAGCGATTGGCGGTGTCCCGGGTCGATGAGCGGAAGGTCGGCACCGTCGACTTGATCAGCATGACCTCGACTCGGCCCGTCCACTACCGGTTTCCCTACGGACTCCCCGGCGATTCGATCGTCGAGATGACCGAGTGGTACCTGGCCGACGTCGGGACGAAAGAGGTCCGCCGGATCGACGCGCCCCCGCAGCCCCTGATGTCGATGTACAGTTTCGGCGGCGGAAAGCTCCAGTGGTCCCCGTCGGGCGATCGGGTGCTCTTCACCCACGTCAACCGAGGGCCGAAGAAGGTCCGGCTGCTCGCCGCCAATCCGGCCACCGGTGCGGTGACCGAACTCCTGGCCGACAGCAGCGCCACCTACGTGATCGGCTCGATCGACCTCTTCTCCTTCGCCACCAATTGGAAGATCCTGAAGAACGGCGATCTGCTCTGGCTGGCGGAGCGGGACGGATTCGCCCATCTCTACCGGCACGGAGCCGACGGGGCGTTCAAGAACCAGGTCACCGTCGGACCCTGGATCGTTGCCTCGCTCCTTGGCATTGATGAAACCCTGGGCCGGGTCTACTTCACGGCCAAGGGCCGGGAAGCCGACCGGCACCCCGACTACCTGGCGCTGTACTCCGTCAATCTCGACGGGACCGGTCTGACGCTGTTGTCACCCGAGAAGGCCAATCATCAAGTCGCGGCGGTGCCGTCGGGCAAGTTCTTTCTCGACACCTACTCGACGATCAGTGAAGCGCCCGTTTCGGTGATTCGCGGCGCCGACGGCCGGGTGCTCTCCGAGGTCGAACGAGCCGACATCACGGATTTGCTGGCCACCGGCTGGCGGCCCGGCCAGGTCTTTACCGCCAAGGCCCGGGACGGCATCACCGATATCTGGGGCGTAATCTGGAAGCCGAGCCGGTTCGACTCGACCCAGAAGTACCCGGTGCTCGACCACATCTACCCGGGCCCGCTGATCAGCCCCGCGGTCAAGAGTTTCTACCCCAGTCGCGACCCCTTCACGTATCCGTTGAGTGGCCAAGTGCAGGCGGTGGCCGAGCTCGGCTTCGTCGTCGTGTCGATCGACGCGCTCGGCAACACCGGGCGGGCCAAGGCGCTGTATACGGCGGGGTGGGGCAACATGGGAGATAACGGCATTCCCGACCACCTCGCCGCCATCAAGCAGCTGGCCGTGCGGATGCCGCAGCTCGATCTCGACCGGGTCGGGATCTATGGGCATTCCGGCGGCGGGTTTGCCTCGACCGACGCGTTGCTCCGCTACCCCGATTTCTACAAGGTGGCGGTGTCGACGGCGGGCAACCACGACAACCGGACCTATTACTCAGGCTGGGGGGAACGGTTCCAGGGGCTCTTGGTACGTGATACGATCCGGAAGACCGACAACTTCGAAGCAGCGGCCAACAAGACCCACGCCGCCGCCCTCAAAGGCAAGCTGTTCCTGATGCACGGCGACTTGGACGACAACGTCCATCCGGCGCACACGATTGCTCTGGTCGATGCCTTGATCAAGGCCAACAAGAGCTTCGACCTGCTGATCGTGCCGGACGCCGATCACAACATGACCCAGCATCCCTATGTGATCCGGCGGACCTGGGACTACTTCGTCCGCCATCTACTGGGTCAAGAGCCGCCGGCGGACTACCTGATCGCGCCGCCCGCTCCGTAGCACCGTCGCCCCACTAGCCGATCGCCGTTGCCCGAACCATCTTCATCCACCTCAACCTAGCCTGCCAATGCGCCGCCACACCCTGGTTCTTGCCCCGGCTCTCCTCTCGCTCGCCCTGGCAAGCACCGCCTCGGCCCAGTACATCATCGGTGCCCGCGACGACCAGGCGGCCCGGGTCGACAGCGTCTTCCGGGCCTTTGACCGGACCGACTCGCCCGGCTGCGCCCTCGGCGTCTATCAGGACGGGGCGATCCGCTACGCCCGGGGCTACGGCCTCGCCAGCCTCGAGTACAGCGTACCGCTCTCGCCTCGCACGGTCCTCGACGTCGGCTCGATCTCGAAACAGTTCACCGCGATGGCGATGCTGATCCTCGAGAAAGACGGCAAGCTCTCGCTCGACGATCCGATCCGAAAACTCTACCCCGAGATGCCTGCCTACGCCGACCGGATTACCTGGCGGCGGGCGCTGAGCCAGACCAGCGGGCTTCGCGATCTCTGGAGCATGTGGGGACAGACCGGCCGGACCTTTGCGGGGGACACCGTCGACGCACTCAACGTGATTTTCCACTCGGCCGAGCCCAACTACGAGCCGGGCGAGCGCTACCTCTACACCAACACCGGATGGATCCTGGCCGCGCAGGCGGTTTACCGCCTCACGGGCAAGACCCTGGCCCAGTTCGCCGAGGAGCGGATCTTCACCCCACTGGGCATGCGGGACACCCGCTTCCTGGTGGACCGCGCCGCCATCATCCCGAACCTGGCCGAGAGCTATTCCTTCCGCGAGAAGAGCTACCGGGTCCAGCGTAATCCCTACGACGGCGCGATCATGGGAGCCGGCGGGATCCACACCACCGTCGAGGACTTCGGCCGCTGGCTCAACAACTACGACGCCGCCACCGTCGGCGGGCGGGACGTTGTCACCACCATGACGACCGCCACCAAGTTGAACGACGGCTCGCCGGCCACCTCGGCGCCGGGTCTGGCGTACGCGGTCGGCCTCACGGTCGGGACGGCGCGCGGCCTCCGCGTCGTATCCCACGGCGGCAGCTGGGGAGGGTTCCGGGGCCACTTCCTCCGCTTCCCCGACCAGCACTTTGCCGTCGCGACGTTCTGCAACCTGACGACGTCGGGTCCGGATTCCCTGGCGCAGAAGGTAGCGGCGATTTACCTGAGCGACCGGATGCAGCCGGACACGGTGGGGGCCTGGGCCGAGGCGCTGGCGGGGGCCCCGCGGGTCGGGGTGCCCCCGGCGGAGCTCCGCCGGCTCGCGGGTGTCTGGCGAAACGTCGAGCGCGGCGAGGTCCGGCGGACCCGGATGACCGGCGACACCCTCGTCTCGGTCGGCCAGACCCCCACTCCGTACGTTCCGTTAGGCGGCGACCGGTTCCGGACCGAGGGGGGGACAGAAGTCCGCTTCGAGGGTGAGGGGCCGACCCCCACCCGCATGGTGGTCCGCAATGCGGGGGGCCCGGTGACCTTTGCCCGGGCCGACACCGTCGCCCTCGACTCCCTCAAGCTCGCCGAGTACGCCGGCGACTATCGGAGCGACGAAGTGGAGGTGACCCACACCTGGAAGGTCGAGAAAGGGAAGTTGGCCGCCTACGCGGGTTACCGGCGGCTCGGGGTCTTGGAACCGAGCTACCAGGACGGTTTTACCCAGGGCGGGAGTGTGATCGACGTGGTGCGGGACCGGAAAGGGCGGATCACCGGGTTCCTGGTCGAGTCCGGGCGGGTGCGGCACCTGCGATTCACGCGGGTGCGGTAGCCGAGGCGTAAGGCAAGACCGCGATCTCCTCGACGTGCGCGCACCAAACGCCGCCGCTACCAGCGTAGCGGGGTCCACCAAGCGTGATCTCCAAGTCGTCATGAGGACCGGAGGGTTAACCGTCGCAGAGAGAATGGGGGATTACCGGCCAACGTCGTTCACTTGCTGATCGACGCCGCTGGGAAGCAGGGCCGGCGTGAGACTGGCACAGCCGGCTTTACCAGGCCCCGTCGCCGAGCGGCCGGGGGCCGTTAGATTCGAGCATGATCGCGGTCCTGTTCGCCATCGCCACCGCGCAGGTGGCCCAACCCGATTCGATCGGGCCTCGCCTCCAGCACTTCGCCGACAGCCTCGTCGCGGCCCGGCCCAAATTGCCCGGCCTCATCCTGTATGTGAAGGATGGCCGTTCCGGCCGCCAATGGCGGATTGCCTCGGGGTGGTCGGATACGGCCCGCCGGGTCCGGCTCGATCCGGGCCAGCCCCTCCGGATCGCCAGCAACACTAAGACCTACGTGGCGGCGGCGGTGCTCCGACTGGTAGAACGGGGAACGCTCCAGCTATCGGATCCGCTCTCCCGCCATTTGCCGGCCGATCTGAACGCCATGCTGGTTGGCGACGGGTATGCCACCGATCGGATGACGATCGAACAGGTGTTGAGTCACCGGTCCGGGTTGAACGAACACCCGGCCGTGGCGTCTTACGCGGCCGTTGCCCTGGCGGCACCGAAGAAGCGGTGGACGCGGGAGGAACAGGTCCGGTGGTTGGTGGACAGCCTCCAGCCGGTCGGCGAGCCCGGTGAACGGTATCGCTACTCCGATACCGGTTACATCCTGCTCGGCGCGATCCTCGAGCGATATACCGGGAAGAACGTCGGTGTGGCGGTGCGGGAGTTGGTGGATTTCAAGAAGCTCGGGCTGGTCAGAACCTGGTTCGAAACCCTCGAGCCCGAACCGAACGGCGCGGGCCCCCGAGTGCACCAGTACATCGGCGGGTTTGACTCCTACGAATTGGATCCGTCGTTCGACCTCTACGGGGGCGGCGGAATCGACGCGCCCCTCGACGAAATGGGCGGATTCCTCGAGGAGCTGTTGTCCGGCCGGGTGTTCGCGCGGCCGGCCACGCTCGAGACCATGCTCAAGGCGCGGAGTCCCGATCGCGGCGGCTACGGACTCGGGATCTTCCAGGTCGATACGCTGGGCCACCATGGCTACGGGCACGCGGGATTCTGGGGGACGGTCGGATACTACTTCCCGGCGAGCCGTCTGACGGTTGCGGCGGCGGTCACCGAACAAACCGAGGGCCGGGTTGCCTATGCCGCCGTTCCCGCCGTGCTGGCGATCCTCTTTCCGAAGGCACCCCGGAGCTGAGCTTATGGCTTGATCGGGCGCCGAACGGCCAGGCCTGGTACCGCACCCGCCACCAACGCTTCGTCCCGCACCACGAACGTCCCGTTCACCACGACATGGACGATCCCCGTCGAGGCCACGGCGGGCTCGGCAAAGGTGGCCCGGTCGATCACCCGGGCTGGATCGAAGATCGTGAGGTCGGCGTCGGCGCCGACGTTGATCCGGCCCTTGTTCCGCATCTGGGGCACCGAGGCCTCGAGCCGCTGGGCCGGAAGCAGCGTCATCTTCCGGATCGCCTCCATTAGGCTCAAGGTCTTTTTCTCTCGGACGTAGCGGCCGAGCACCCGGGCGTAGGTACCCGCCCCACGAGGGTGAGCCCGTCCGTTCACGTAGGTCACCCCGTCGCTCGCGATCGCGACCAGCGGATGGGCCACCGCGAAGTCGACCGCCGTCTCGGGAATCACGTGGGCGATGATCGGTCCGCCCTCGGCCCGGCGGCGATAGAAACTCGCCGAGTCGAGCCGTTCGCCGGTAGCGACCCACTCGATGTCGCGATAATCCACGCCGAGCCGCTCGCGCCAACCCGGATCGAAGATCGCGGCACGGATGTCGGTCGAGGCGGCGGTATAGGGATAGACCTCGGTGCTGATGTCGACACCGTGCTTCCGGGCGCCCTCGATCATGGCGAGAATTTCGGGAACCTGGCCGATCCCACTGCTGCCGACGTGGACCATGTGGACCGGAGCCCCCGACACCGCCGCGGCCGCGATCAGCTCTTGGACCGCTTCGACGCTGCTCCCCGGCTCCTTGACCGAGGCAAACCGGTCGTGGACGAAGTTGACGACGCCCCGCTCCTCCGCCACCCGAAACATTCGAACGATCTCGCCGCGGGTGGTGCCCGGCAGGTATTGAATCCCGTAGCCGATACCTAACGCACCCTGGTCGACTCCCGCTCGAACCCGGGCGACGATCTGTTCGATCTCGTCGGGCCGGGCGTTCCGATAGACCACCCCGGGCCCGTTCGGCAGCGTGTCCCGGATCACCTCGCCGCGAGCGCCGCCGTGCGACATGGTGGCGCCGTAGTTGATCACCGCGCGGCCCTCCCGTTCCCGGTACCAGCCAGCGACGTCGTCCGCGCCGCCTTCGAGTTCGAGTGCCGTGGTGACGCCGTCTTGGGCTTGGAGCCGGCTGCTGAACGGGTCCTGCCCGTGGGCGTGGAGGTCGATGAAGCCGGGGGCGATCACGAGTCCTTTGACATCGACCGTCACCCGGCCGGCCAGCGGGCCGGCCGAGATCGCGGCGATCCGGCGTCCGGTGATCCCGATCGAGCGGATGGCGTCGAGCTTCGACGCCGGGTCGATGACCCGGCCGCCGGTGAGGACGAGGTCGTAGCGCGGCGGCTGGGCCTGGGTGGAGGCCGGCAGGGCCGCGAGAGCAAGGGCGACGAAAACAGGGCGCATCAGGGGTCCGTTGATTGGGGTTACTCGCCGTACATTTCCGTGATCAGCCGCCGGAGTGCTTGGGCCTCATCCGGCGACAGGCGCCCGGCCTTGGCGCCAAGCCGCGACTTGCTAATCGTCCTGATTTGATCGACCGCCACCTCCGCTTTTCGTCCCCCGACCCGGCACGGCAACCGAGTCCGCCAGGCCGGGCGCAACTGGGTCGTGAGGGGACAGATCGTGACGGTTTTGAGGACGGCGTTGAGGTCGTCGAGGCTCACCACGACCACTAGCCGAGTCTTGGACATTTCCGAACCCAGCACCGGATCGAGATTCGCCCAGCGGACGTCGTACCGCTTCACCGCGTCCGCCGCCGCGGGCCTTTCGCCGCCGGGCGTTCCGCGACTCGGGCCACCGGATCGTCCCACGGAACCGTATCGAGGCCGTCCATCGCGACGGCGTCCCAGCCCTCCCAGTCCTCCCCGGCCGCCGCCATGGCTTGCGCGGTCTCGGCCCAAGATAGTTTAGCCGGCCCGCCATGCAGCGGACGAAGCAGGATGCCGTCGCTTCGCTCCTCCATCACGACAGCCGCGTCGATCCGATACCGGGCCAGGGTGGCGGCCGGGATCCGGACCCCGCGGGAGTTGCCGATCCGATTCACCTTCAGCTCGACCGGTTTCATGTTATAACAGTAGCCACATTCGTGGGATCGGGCCAGCCGGTCTGCCCAAGGACTCAGCTCGGCTTGCGGGCCGGTTCCGACTCACGGTAACCTTAGATGAACCCCGTCCCGCTCCTCGGCTCGCAGTCAGGTATCCCCATGGGAACGTCTCCGTTGCCAGACATCCGTCGATCGGCCGTTGCCGGACTCATGGCCGCCGCCTTCGCCTCCGGACCGGTCGCGGCGCAGCTCAAGCCCGAACCGCTGACCACCGCCGCCTTGCCGGCCGCGAGCCCGCACTGGGTCTGGGTCAACGACATCGTCTTCCACCACATGGCCGACGGTAAGGCCTTCCTGATCGACGGCAACGCCGGAAAAATGCTCGGCATGCTGAGTACCGGCTTCGGCTTCACCGGGCTTAAGCTCGTCCCGGACGGTTCGGTGATCGTCTCGCCGGAGACGTACTTCTCGCGCGGAACCCGGGGAACCCGAACCGACGTCGTGACCCTCTACGACGCCAAGACGCTCAACTTCCAGGCCGAGATCGGGATCCCGGCCAAGCGGGCCGGCCAGCTCCCGATGACCTCGACGAGCGGGATCACCGACGACGGCCGGTTTCTCCTGGTGTACAATTTTACGCCGGCTCAGACCGTCTCGGTCGTCGACCTCAAGTCCCGGAAGTTCGTGGGCGAGGTGGACATCCCGGGTTGCGCCGAGGTGTACCCAACGGGCCCGCGAAGCTTTTTCTCGTTGTGCGGCGACGGCACCGCGTTCCAGGTCACGCTCGACGAGACCGGCAAGCCCGCGGCGCGGAGCCGCTCGGCCAAGTTCTTCGACGCGCTCAAGGACCCGGTCACCGAGAAGGGGATCCGGGACGGGAACACTTGGCTCTTCGCCACCTTCGCCGGTGACATGGTGCCGGTCGAGGCCACGGCGTCGGGCCTCAAGGCCCAGGCCCGCTGGCCCTTGAGCACCCCGGCCGAACGGCAGCAGAACTGGAAGCCCGGGGGCATGCAACACCTCGCGATCCATGCCAAGAGTCGCCGTCTCTACAGCTTGATGCACCAGGGCGGTCCCGACACCCATAAAGACCCGGGCGTCGAAGTCTGGGTTCACGATCTGGCGGCCGGCGGCAAGAAGGTCCAGCGGATCCCGCTCGAGAAGCCGCTCACCTCCATCGCGGCGACCAGTGATGCCAAGCCACTCCTCTTCGGGATCAACATCGGGATCCCGGAACTCCGGGTGTTCGACGCCATGAGCGGGAAGCTCCTCCGCACCGTGGCCGAGATCGGGTTTACACCGAGTACCTTGGTCACCCGCTGAAATGGAAATAGCCCTCGACCCCGCGGTCGGCTGGATCGTTGCCCTCTCACTCGGCCTTCTGCTCGGCGCGGCGGCGCTCCACAAGCTCCGCGAGCCGGCCCGGTTCCGGTCGGCACTGGCCGGATACCGGATCCTGCCGGAAGGGGCCCTCGGCCTGGCCGGCATCGTGGTGATCGGCACTGAACTCGGGAGCACCGTCCTGTTGGTGCTTCCCGCAACCCGGCCCCTTGGCGGCGGCCTCGCGGCGACACTGCTGGCCGGCTATGGCGCAGCCATCGCTCTCAACCTGCTCCGCGGCCGGACCCGAATCGACTGCGGCTGTCTCGGGTTCGGCACGAGCGAGAGAATCGCCTGGTGGATGGTGGGACGAAACGGCGTCCTGGCAGCGGCGGCCCTGGCCGTCCGGCTGCCGTCCGGCGCGCGAACGCTCGAGGGACTCGACTGGTTGACTGTAGCCGGAACGGTTGCGGCCATCGCGGCACTCTTCTCCGCCGCGAGCCGGCTCGCCTCGCTCCCATCGCTCCGGAGCGGGGCGGCATGAGTCCGGCCGGCTGGGTGGCAATCGGCGCGCTCTGGGTGGTGGTACTGGCCCTCGGCCTCACGGTGCTCGCGCTGGCGCGGCAAATCGGCGTGCTCCACGAGCGGCTCCAGCCGGTTGGCGCGCTGTCCTTGCAGAAGGGCCTCCAGGCTGGGGAGCCCGCACCGGAAATTTTGGTGGACACGCTCACGGGCCGTTCACTCCAGATCGGCGGGCGCCATGAGCGCGGGGCCGACACCTTGGTAATGTTCGTCTCGCCCACCTGCCCGATCTGCAAGACGCTCCTCCCCGCCCTCCGCGCCATTCGGCGGCGGGAAGCGCCTCGGGTGGAGGTGGTGCTCGCGAGCGACGGCCCGCGCGCCGAACACGAGGCGTTCGTCGCCGCGGA
This sequence comes from Gemmatimonadota bacterium, assembly GCA_009692115.1. Lineage (NCBI taxonomy): Bacteria > Pseudomonadati > Gemmatimonadota > Gemmatimonadota bacterium. The sequence goes on from SHZU01000001.1 coordinate 458,575, forward strand.
ATCGCTGGACGAGTTCCCCTACGTGCTGTCCGAGCGGCTCGGTCTCGGATACGGGGCGGGACGGCTGCCCCACGCCGTGCTGCTCGACGCGGCGGGGACGGTCCGGGCAACCGGCTTGGTCAATTCCCGGGAACACCTCGACAGTCTCTTCGAGGCCAAGGATCGCGGGGTGGCGTCGCTCCAGGAGTTCCTCGAGCGGTCGGCGCGGCGCGAAGTCGCCTGAAAACAACGGAGATCTCGACATGGCTCGATACGACGACGTGGTCGAACGGTTGACCCGGCACCTGGCCCAAACGGTGTCGCGCCGGAGCGTGCTCCGGTCGTTAGGCGGCTTCCTGGCGGGCGCCGCGGCGGTGCCGCTGCTCCCGATTGCCCGGGGCGTCCGGCCGGCCGCCGGCGCCGCGGCCCCGGACGAGAGCTCGTGCGATTACTGGCGCTACTGTTCCATCGACGGCTTCCTCTGCGCCTGCTGCGGTGGTTCCGCCACCGCCTGCCCGCCGGGCACCGAAGCGGCGACGCTGACGTGGGTCGGCACCTGCCGGAATGCCTCCGACGGCCGGAACTACATCGTGTCGTACAACGACTGTTGCGGCAAGAGCTCCTGCGGGCGGTGCCTCTGCAACCGCAACGAGGGCGACCGCCCGCTGTACCAGCCGAGTCTGGCCAACGACTACAACTGGTGCGTGGGAAGCAAGAGCGGGTCGCCGTATCACTGCACCGTGTCCCGGATCGTGGGAGTCGCGCCCGAGTGAGGCGACGCGTGTGGCCAGCGGCGCTCGGGTGGCTGGCCGCGGCCTGCGCGCACCCCGCACCGAGCGGGGAACTCACGCTGGCCGAGCAGAACTACTTCATCCACTGCATGGGGTGCCACGGGGAAAACGGGGCCGGCCTCGAGGGCCAGGTCCCTGACCTCCGAAAGGACCTGGCCCGGCTCGCGGCGCTTCCCGGCGGGCGGGCCTACATCCTTCGGGTGCCGGGCGTGACCCAGACCAGCCTCGAACCAGAGCGCACGGCTGAGGTCCTGAACTACACCCTGCGCCAGTTCGGCGGTGCGGAGGTGGCCCGGCGGATCACGCCGTTCACCGCGGCGGAGGTGGCCGCGGCCCGGGCCATCCCGCTGCTGGAGATCTCCGCCACACGGGCCGGCGTGATCGAGGGCCGCGGGCTCCCGTAACCCAGGCCAATCAGTAGCGTTTCGCCGGGGCTTGGTCGGTTTGCTCCCCGGATGTCCCCGTTCAGGCGGAGTTGTTCAGCCTCCCAGGCTCGCTGTCCAACGCCCCTAGCCGGCTACCGATTGAGCCACCAAAAACCCCCGTTCAGGACGGTCGCGAACGCCACCCAGGCGAGATAGGGCGCCAACAACAATGCGGCCCCTCGTGACACCGCCGCGAACCGGCGCATGGTCACTCCGATCAGCACCAGCAGAACGACGATGTCGAACAGTGCGAGGAGCGGCTGCCTCAGGCCGAAGAACAGCCACGACCAGGCGAGATTGAGGCCCAGCTGAACCCCGAAGACCATCAAGGTGCTCCGCACCTCGGGCCGCGAAAACCCCTGTCGCCAAACGAGCCAGCTGGCCACTCCCATCATCAGGTAGAGCGTGGTCCACACCGGGCCGAACACCCAGGAGGGCGGCGCGAAGGACGGCCGCACCAAGGCGGGATACCAGGTGCGGACGGAGTCCATCGTGGCGAACGATCCCAATCCGCCCCCCACCAGCGGCAGCAGCACGGCCAGGATCAAGACCACGATGCCGCGCAGCTTCACGCCCAGGCCCTCGCGCCCAGCACCACCGCGGCGCTGACCGTCGCCGACAGGACGGCCCCCCATGCCAAGTCCACCACGGCAACCGTGACCGGGAAGTCCCGCAGCAGCGCCAGGGCGGTCAGGTCGAACGCGGCGTAGGCGGCGAGACCAAAGAACGCGCCATAGGCGACGGCGCGACCCACGGATTGCCGCTCCACCGCCGGCGCCGCCACGAACACGACCAGCGCCGCGACGAAGATGAGGTAGAAGAGCACCGCGGGAAGCCATTGAACGTTCGGGCGCATGAGGTGGCCGATCTGGTGCTGATAGAAGTTCTTGGCCACCAGGCCGATCCACAGCAGATCGAGGGCGAAGAACGTCACCACCCCAACCCCGTACATTTTGAGGAAGCTCGAGACCGTCACGTCAACACCGTCTGGCCCCTCGGGGCCGGTTGAGATGGGAAACCGCGTGACACATCAGTAGCGTTTCGCCGGGGCTTGGTCGGTCCGGCTCCGCTTCGGCATCAGGGCCGTCCCGCCCTGCACCACAATCTCCCCGTCCCGAATGACCCATTCGACCCGAGTCAGATCGTCGAGGTTGGTGTCGGGGTTCCCCCGAACCACCAGGACATCGGCCAGCTTCCCCACTTCCACGGTCCCGAGCTTGTCGTCCATGTCGAGCAGCATCGCATTGGTCTTGGTGGCAATGCCAAGCACCTCGGGAATCGAGAAGCCGACCGAGACGAGGTTCTTGAGTTCGATCAGGTACGGCGCGGGCAGCCGCCGGTACCAGTCAGTCACCAGGTCCGTCCCGACGCCTAACGTGATCCCGGCCTTCTTGAGTCGGCGAAGCACGCCGAGATTCGCGTCTTTGCCGAAGGTGAACCGGCGCGACGTCGACCCGAAGTAACCGCCGTCGTCATCGAAGATGTACATGTAGGGCACGAGCGTCGGATCGGAGGCGACGCCCTTGGCGGCCATTTTCTGGATCACTTCGTCCGTGCGCGGGAGCGGGTGCTCGATCATGTCGACCCCGGCGTCGACCGCCCAGTCGATGTAGAACGTCTCGCAATCGCAGGTGATCTTGAGGCCGAGCGCGTGGGCTTCCTCCACCGCGGCCTTGATTTCGTCGCGGCTGAAGTGACTGGTCACCTTGATGAAGTCCGCGCCTTTGTCGAATTGTTCGCGGACCGCCTTCCGCCAATCGTCCGCGCCGCTCGCAATCCGGAAATTCCCGTGGTCCGGGGTCGACCCCAACCCCTCGGCGCTATGGCCGCCCGGCCCGGTGATCAGCCGTCCGGCGGCAAAGATCCGCGGTCCGGTCAGCCGATGGTCGGACACCCAGGCCCGGAGGCGGAAGATGCCGTCGAGCGACCCGACGTCGCGGGTCGTGGTAATCCCGCTCTCGATATAGAACCGCATCCGCTCCATCCCGCGGAGCATCCCGTCGGCCATGTCATCCACCAGCGGAGGCGGGATCGTCGCGATCTGGCCGTCGGTCAGGTGGGTGTGGAGATCGATCAGTCCGGGCATCACCGTCATGCCCTTGACGTCGATGATCCGGGCGCCGGCCGGCCAGTTGGTGACACCCGGCGCCGAGACCCGGGTGATTTTGTTCCGCTCGATCACCACGTTCATCTCGCGGGCGGGCGCGCCGGTGCCGTCGAAGACCCGCCCGCCGGTCAAGACGATCGAGCCGTCGGGGCCCCGCGGCGCATTCCCGACCAGCACCCGTCTCGGGTCGTCGGTGGTTTGGCTGGTGGGGGCCAGAAAACGGCGTCGATCGGCGGCTCGGTCCTGGGCCACCAACGGCAGCGCCGCCAGCACCAGAAGGCCGGCGACCGCTGACAATCGGGCGAAGAACAGCATGGATTCCTCAGATTCGGTATCGGCCTATTCTACACCCGCGGTGCAGTAACGGCGAGCGGAATCCCGCGCTATGTTTCAAAGGATTCGTCAGACCACCCTTCGCCGGAGCACCCCCCGATGACCAAAACCCGCCGGTCCACCAGGCTCTGGGCGGCATTGTCGGTGACCGCGCTGCCCCTGGCAGCGCAGACCCCGGCGGCCGTGCTCGACAGCACCTTCGCCCAGTGGGGCAGTACTCACGGGCCGGGTTGCACGGTCGGCGTCGACTTCGCCGGCACCCGGACCACCCGGGCGTACGGCATGGCCAACCTTGAATCCGGGGTTCCGCTCCGCCCCGGCTCAGTCCTCGAGTCCGGCTCGGTGGCCAAACAGTTCACCTCGGCGGCCGTGGCCTTGCTGGCGCTCCGGGGCCGCCTCTCGCTCGATGACGACATCCGCCGTCAGCTGCCCGAGGTGCCCAACTTCGGCACGCCGATTACGATCCGCAACTTGCTGCAACACACCAGCGGGCTCCGCGACCAGTGGGCCCTGCTGTCCATCCAGGGGTTTCCGCCCGGAACCGAAGTGCACACGCTGGCCCGGATCCTCGACCTCGTGCAGCACCAGCAGCGGCTCAATTTCTCCCCGGGCAGCGAATACCTCTACAGCAACACCGGCTACGCGCTCGCGGCGATCATCGTCCAACGGGTATCGGGCAAATCCCTCGCCGACTTCTCGCGCGACGAGTTGTTCACGCCCCTCGGCATGACCCGAACCGAGTGGCGGGCCGACTATCGGAAGGTGGTGGCCGACCGAGCCACGGCGTACGCCCCCACCGGCGGCGGGTGGCTCCAGGACATGCCGTTTACCAATGTCCACGGTAACGGCGGCCTCCTCACCACCGTGGACGACCTGCTCCGATGGAACGAGGCGCTTACCAAAGGCACCATCCCCGGCGGCGCGGCGCTGGTGGCCCTGCTCGAAACCCCGGGCAAGCTCACCGACGGTTCGCCGATCGGCTACGGGCTCGGGCTCAGCATCGGAACCTTCCACGGCCTTCGGGCCGTCAACCACGGCGGCGCCACGGCGGGGTACCGGACGTTTCTCGCGCGCTGGCCGACCCGCGACCTCTCCGTCGCGGTGTTGTGCAATGCCGCAAGTGCCGATGCCGGCGGAGCCGCCAGCCGGATCGCGATCCGGCTCCTCGGACTCCCCGCCGTCGAGGCGCCACCGGGCCCGGCGGTGGCGATCGAGGCCGCCGAACTGCCGGCCATGGCCGGCGTCTACCGAGACTCGACCTCCGACCAAACCGTCACCTTCCGGGTTGCCGACGGCGGGCTGACCGCGAGCAACGGCGGCCCCCAGGCGTCGCTGGTCCATCTGGGCAACGGGCGGTTCTGGCATGCGGCGGCCGGCGAATTCCGGTTCGAGCGCCAGGGGGATCGATGGGAAGTGGTCCAGTACGCTGATGCGTGGCGGCGCTTCCGCTTGGAGCCGGCCGGAGGGGCCGCCGCCCCGCTCACCGATTACGCCGGGGAATATCGGAGCCCGGAATTGGAAGTGACCTACCGGATCGAGGCAGAGGGCCGGTCCCTCCTGCTCCGGTCTCGCCCGGACGATCGAGAGTCCTTTCAGCCGGCCTACCGCGACGGCTTTCGGAATGGCGGGCAAACCCTGCGCTTCATGCGTGACCAGAAAGGCCGGGTCACCGGCTTTCGGATGTTTGCGGGCCGAGCCCGCGATGTCCGGTTCGAACGTGCTCCGATCACTGCCACCAGAGACCCGAGGTAGTCCATGTCACCGAAATCCGATATCGGGAGCGTCCTGCTGTGCACGGCCCTCGCCGTGCTTTTCCCCGGTTTGGCCGGGGTCGCGTCGGCCCAGAACCTCGTTCGGTCCAGATTACCACCGAGCGGCTGGCACCCGGGATGTATGTCCTCTTCGGCGAGGGGGGCAACATCGGCCTCGCGGTGGGGCCCGATGCCGTGTTCGTGGTCGACGATCAATTCGCGCCGCTCACCCCGAAGATCCTCGCGGCCATCGCCACGATTACCGACAAACCGGTCCGCTTCCTCGTCAACACCCACTGGCACTTCGATCATTCCGGCGGCAACGAGAACATGGCGAAGGCCGGCGCGCTCCCGGTCGTGACCTTCAATGACGTCCTGACCTTCCATCTCAACGGCGGGGAGATCACCGCGATCCACCTGGCGGCGGCCCACACCGACGGTGATGCCGCGATCTACTTTCGAGGCCCCAATGTCGTGCACATGGGCGACGTCTATGTTCGGTACGGGTTCCCATTCATCGGCCTGTCGAGCGGGGGGTCCCTCAGCGGGATGATCACAGCCGTCGACATGATGTTCGGGATCATCAACGACAGCACCAAGATCATCCCGGGCCACGGCAAAGTCGCCAATCGGGCCAACCTCCGCGCCTACCGCGACGTGCTCGCGACGATCCACGAACGGGTCCGGAAGCAGGCCGCGGCCGGAGCCAGTCTCGACCGGATCATCGCATCAAAGCCGACCCGGGAGTTCGACGCCACCTGGGCTGGGTTCATCAAAGCGGATGATTTCGTTCGGTTTGCGTATGCGGGCGTGCCGCACCGCTGATCACCGGGGCCAGCAGTGGCATCGGATTCGCCACCGCCAAGGCGTTTTCGGCCAAGGGCGTGAGCGTGGTCCTCGGCGCCCGCCGCGAGGAGGAGTTGGCCGCGCTCGCCGCCGAGATCAAGGCAAGCGGGGGGCAGGCTGCCTACCTCAAGACGGACGTCTCCATCGCGAGCGACGTGGAACGGTTGGTTGATCACGCGGTTCAGACCTTCGGGCGCCTCGATTTCGGCATCAACAACGCCGGCATCGAGGGCGCCTTCGCCCCGATCGTCGATTTCGACGAAGCCGCGTGGGATCAGGTCATGGGCATCAACCTGAAGGGCACCTTCCTCGGCGTGAAGTACGAGGCGAGGGCCATCCTGAAAAGCGGGCGGGGCGGCGCCATCGTCAACGTCGGCTCGGTCAACTCATTCCTCGGGTTTGGAGGCGGAACCGGCTACGCGACGTCGAAGCACGGCCAGGTCGGACTCACCACGAGCGCATCCGCCGAACTCGCGCCCCAAGGAATCCGGGTCAACCTCGTCTGTCCTGGGCTGATCGATACGCCAATGCATCACCGGATCCGGGGAGTGGCCAGCGATGAGCTAGTTGACACCATGATTCAGGGGCGGGTTCATCTGAAGCGGGTCGGCCGACCAGAGGAGATTGCCGCCTCGATCGTCTTCCTCTGCTCCGACGACGCGAGCTATATCACCGGCACCACCCTGACGCCCGACGGCGGCTTCACCATGACGCTCTAGAGCGAGGTGTGCTCGGCCCAGACCTCGTTCATATAGGCCGACACGTCGATGGTCAATCCCTCCACGGCGCCCACGGGGTGCCAGCGAAGCCGGGCGTCCAGGTCGACCACCCAATAGGCAAGGACACCGGAGCGCTGATACCGGCGCCGTTTGGTGATTCGGTCAAACCGGGCGGTGGACGGCGAAACCACTTCGGCAATCAGAATCGGGGGCACGACGAACAGATCAGGCTGAACCAACTGGCCGGCCCGAAGATCGAGGTCCGCCGGGGATAGAATGACGGTGCCAAGACTGTGGCCGGACGTACGGGTCGAGTAAGAAGAGGAGGCGTTTCACCCCGGTTTGGTGAACCCAGCGCGGAGCCGGGCTCACCAGCAACTCCCCGTCAACCAGTTCGTACCGGTTGCCGTCGTCGGGAAGCGCGAGAACCTGCTCGCGGGTCCATGTCTTGGCGAGATTCGGCATGCCCATACGGTACGCTCGGCGGTCGGGGTGAGGCAAGTGGAGCCCATGGCACCAACCTGGCACCAGCCATGGCCGCACCGGTAACCCACTCGCCGCCGGCATTACCGAATCAGCGCAATCCAGTGGGGTGCTCCGCGGCCTATCGGATCCCGACCTGCCCCTTCACCGCCGCAATCAACTTGGCCGAGTCGTAGCCGACTCCGTCCTTGAAAACCGTAACCGTGCGGTAGATCGCGGCCGGGTTCGCCGCCAAGTCACCCTGCATGACTACGAGGTCGGCCAGTTTGCCGGCTTCGACGGTTCCGAGTTCGGCCAGCAGGCCGAGGACCTTGGCGCCATTCCCGGTCATGATCTGCACGGCCTCCGGCACGGTGAAACCCGCCCCGATCAAGAGCTCGAGATTCCGCTGGTTGCCGAATCCGGCGATCGCCCCGAACGCGGGATCGACGCCCGCCGCGAGCACCCCGCCCGCCCGGACGAACGCCAGCTCGTACTGCTGCGATTTCGGATAGATCTCCCGCATCTTCGGATAGATCTCGCCGATCGGATTCGGCAAGTCGAGCTGGCGGCGGCGCGCCTGCTCCAGCTCGGCGATCCACGGCGCCATGGCCTCGAGGGTCCGGGCGTCCGGCCCCGGCCGGTTCGGCACCAGTTGCTCATTGACCGCCGTGGTCGTCATCGGCACGCCCCGGGCAATCATCCGCCGGAACGTTTCGGCAATCCGCGGGTCTTTCATGTCGAGCCGGCCCAGGGTCTCGAAGTGGGTCGCCGGGCAGCGACCGGGCTGCTTGCTCGGATCGTAATCCGAGTTGGTCCGAAGGCCATGCTCGATGTTGTCGATGCCCAGCTCAACCGCTTCGGTGAAGCTGATCGAGCAGAGATGGCCGGTGACCTTCATTCGGTTGCGGTGGGCCTCATCGACCACCGCGCGGAAGATCTCCGGCGAAATCTGGGTGTACACCTTGATCCATTCGGCCCCCTCTTCGGCCCAGGTCTTCACCACCCGGCGAGCCGCCGCTTCATCCGCGAGCGCGTGCATGCCGAGCAGGTCGAGGCGGGGGTCCATGGCGCTGGAAATAAGATACGGCCCGGTCACGTGCATCCGGGGCCCCGGCACCTCGCCCCGGTCGATCCCGCCCTTCAAATTGAGCTCGGCGTACGGCGAGAAGCTGCCCGTCGTTCGAACCGTGGTGACGCCGCTCGCCAAATAGAGCCGGGGAAACGAAAAGTTCGACTGAATCTCGCTGCCACCGGGCGTGGTGTAGAACATGTGGTCGTGCATCCCGATCAGCCCGGGAATGACGGTGTGGCCGGGGAGGTCGAGCACTCGCGCTCCGGGGGGAACGGCCACCGAACCGACGGCGCCAACCGCCTGAATCCGGTTACCCGACATGACAATCGTCTGGCCGGGTTTCGGCGGCCGGCCGGTCCCGTCGATGATGGTGACGTTGGTGAGCGCCACGACCGGAGCGTCGACGGCAACGTACTGGCTAGCAACGGAGCCAACCGCCGGACGCTGGGCACCAAGCGCGGCCGGACTCAGCAGGAACACCGCGACCCCAAAGAACAACGTTCGCATGGTCATTCGCCTCGCCAGTCAGAGTCAATTTGGTTGGAGAACTCTACCAGCAATCGAACCGCGAGTCCACGGCTTGCGGTTCGTGGTCCGGACGACCACCGTTCACCATGCCCCGCGCCGCCCTGATTTCCCTTCCGGTCTACCTCCTCCTCGTGGGTTCGATGCCGTCGGGCAGGGCTTCGGCCCAACCGAGCGGTCCGGACGACCCGGGACGCTATCGAATCCGGCGGGAATTCGCAGTGCGGGTCAGCACAGCGGACGGCGTCGCGCTCGTCACCGACGTCTATCGACCCGAGACCCCAAAGCGGGTCCCGGCGCTGCTGGTCCGAACCCCGTACATGCGAACCGGATTGTCGAGCTACCAGCAGGGCCACTACTGGGCCTCGCGCGGATACGCCTATGTCGTCCAGGACGTCCGGGGCCGAGGCGATTCCGAGGGCCGGTTCGAACCGCTGGTCAACGAGGGGCGGGACGGCTACCGGGCCCAGAGCTGGATCGCCCGCCAGCCCTGGTCCGACGGCCAAGTCGGCACTCTGGGCGGCTCGTACTCGGGATGGACCCAGGTGTTCCCGGCCATCCTCAACAATCCCGCCCTCAAAGCGATGATCCCGATGGTCACGCCCTCCGATCCCGGGGGCTTCTGGCCGATGCGCCACGGCGGAATTTCCTTCGGGATGCTCGAATGGGCCATGGTCGTCGAAGGCCGGACCGTCCGAAGTTTCCCTGATGACGAGTCCGAGCTCACGGACGCGTACCGAAGCCTGCCGTTGCAAACCATCGACGAGAAGATCGGCGCCCGGTCGGCAACCTGGCGGAGCTATCTCCGGAACCTCGAGAATCCCGAGTTTTGGAAGCCGCGGAGCTACCAGCACCGATTGCCGGAGTCCCGAGTCCCGATGTTCCATGTCACCGGCTGGTACGACGGCACTCTCGGCGGCAGCCTCGAGAACTTCGCCGCCATGCGGACCCGCGCCACTCCCAACACCCGCGAGAACCAGTACCTGATGGTCGGCCCCTGGCGCCATTGGGTCGATTCGGACGCCCGGGCCAGCACGATCGGGGGCATGGACTTTGGGCCTGGGGCGGTCGTCGACACCCGGCGGCTCTATCAACTCTGGTTCGATCGCTATCTCAAGCACGAATCCAACGAAGTCGCCGGCTGGCCCCACGTTAGGCTCTTTGTCCTGGGCGAGAATCGCTGGATCGGTGGAGACGACTGGCCACTCCCCGGCACCCGATTCGTTCCGTACTACCTCCGAGGCGCCGGCTGGCTGGCCCCGGACCCCCTCCCCCCAGGCGAAGGGTCGAGCCGCTACGACTACGATCCCAAGGACCCGACCCCGTTCTTCTGGTCGAGGAACGTCGACTCGGGCGGTCCGGACGACTATCGCAGCGTCGAGAGCCGGTCCGACGTGCTCACCTACACGATGGAATCACCGGCCGAGAAACTCACCGTGTGCGGGCCGATCACGGCGACGGTCGTTGCGAGTTCGTCGGCCAAGGATACCGACTGGGTCGCCCGGCTCACCCTGGTCCGGGCTGACGGCTATTCCCAGCGCCTCACCGAGGGCTGGGTCCGAGCCCGGGCCCGCCGCGGCAACTTTCGGAACGATCCGTTGACGCCGGGCAAACCGGAGACCTACCAGATCGATATGTGGGGTACCTGCGTCGCGGTCCGTCCCGGCGAGCGGCTCCGACTCGCGATCATGTCGGGGGCGTATCCTCTGCTCACCCGGAACCTCAACACCGGCGGCGACCTCGGCCTCGAAACCGAACCCGTGGTCGCCCACCAGACCGTCTATCACGAAGTCGGCCGGCTCTCATTCGTGACCCTGCCGATCGTCGACCGGGCCCGGGGAATCGAGACCCCATGATCCCCTCCGCGCTGATCCTGCTCGGACTCCTCGAGCCCGGATCCGATTCCGTCCTGGCCCGGACTAAGCAGGTCGCCGCCAAGCACGCCGACACCAGCGCCGCCCGAGCCCAAGGATTCGGCCCCCTGCAGATCGGGCGGATCGCCGACCTGACGCCGTTCCAGGGACAACACTGGCTCCACCGGTGGCGGGTGTTCAGCGGCTCACCCGACCTCGCAAGCCCGAGCTTCGTGATGTTCGCGCCGGTCGACGGCGTCTGGCGCCCGGCCGGCTTGGCCTATACCCGGCGAATGACGCGGGGCGCCCGGTTGCCGGACGACCTGGCCGGCACCAAGGCGCCCTGGCATCTCCATCAGCCCTGCGCCGTGGTCCCCGGTGAAGGCGAAGCGCTCGCGGACGGTGAGGCCGATTGTCTCGCCCGCGGCGGCGCCCCGCGGCAACCCGAAATCACCATGGTCCACGCCTGGACGATCCCAAATCCGGAAGGGCCGTTCGCGCACGACAACGTGGCTTTGCCCTACTGGGTCACCGGGCTCAAACTTCCCGTTGCGGCCGATCTCTCGACGCCGAGCCGGGCCCGTCGTACCCGGGCGCTCGGCCTCGCCCTCGGCGAATCGTTCGGCGCGATTATGCCCTACGCCCGCCTGGTCGAGGCGGCCACCACCTTGCCGGGGCTCGCCGATTCACTCGCCGTGCACCGCGCCGCCATCCGAGCATTGGTGCCCAAACTTCGAACCGCCGACCAGTCCGGCAATCGAGCCGCCCGAAATGCCCTGGCCGACCAGTTGATCGGCGAGTTGGACGCGCTTCGGCGGTGGTATGCGGCCGGCGCGCCAAGTCCGGCCATCAAGTCGCAGCTTGAACGTCAGTACGGGCGGGCGCTCGGCGAAGCGCCCGGTCACCACATGCACTAGCTAAACCGGGGGGCCGACGAAGTCTATGAACCAAGCAACGGGCGTCTCGCGCCGACTGGAAGCATGACCGTGGCCCGGGAAAGTCATGCGGCGGTGCGGCTCCAGGACGGCCGGGTCCTGATCGTGGGCGGCCATCACCTTGTACACCTCGGCCGAGACCTATGATCCGGCCTCCGGCACCTTCCGTCACGTGGGCGACATGCTGGCCCGGCGTCACAAACACGACGTCGGGCTGCTTCGCGATGGTCGGGTGCTGATTACCGGGGGAGCTGACGAGCGCGACAGGGGGGGCTACCGAACCACAGCACTATTCGAGCCCCGAACCGGCGTCTTCACGGCCGGCCCGGATCTGCAGCGCCCCCGGTACAAACACCAAGGCACCGGGGTGCTATTGCCGAATGGCCAGGTGCTGTTGGCGGGTGGCGCACCGGACGCGGAGACCTACGAACCGGGCAGTCGGACCTTCACGATCGTGGTCGGCGACGTCCGGATGGCCGGCCAGTTCTCGGCGGTGGCCCCGCTCAAAGGCGGCGGGGCGCTGGTCACCGGCGGTTACGGAAACGGGACCGGCCCACGGGCGGCGGCCTGGGTGTTCCGCCCGTGAGCCCTGGAACCCCTGCCTAACGGGAGTCCGCTTTCCTGGTAAATACCGTGCCCTCCGCATAGGGCGTCGCGAAGGGCGGCCCCCGCATTTCGAGCGCGGCCACCTTCGCGTTCGGATCGACCCGGAAGATCGCGAAGCTGTTGATCTCCGGGGTCCGATTCGTGTTCCAGATCACCCCGTGGGTATCGAGGTGCCAGTGCTCGAGCTTGGCCGATTGCTCGGCGCTCCGCTTGAGGACCAATCCGCCGCCCTCCTGCTCGATCCGAAGCTCCCCGTAGAAGGGATTGTCGTAGACCCCGACGTACCGGTCGAGCGCCAACGACGGCTTGGTGCCCGTCACCCGCTGGGACACCAAGGTGGCGCGAATCGAATCGCTCAGCTGCCGCTGCTGCTTGGCCTGGGTCAGGTAGAGCCCGCTCCAGTCGCGGTCCGGGGCCCCGATGAACCGGTCGAGGATCTTGAACGGGAGCGCGTTCTGGAGATTCTGCCCGTCGGTGTTGGTGAGCACTACGACCCCGACGTCGGCTTCCGGAAGCCACGCCATCTGGGACAACATCCCGTCGATCCCGCCGCCGTGGGACACCAGCAGCTTCCCGTAGTAGTCACGAAGCCAGAGGCCGAGGCCGTAGGTGTCGAAGTGAACCATCGGGAGGAGCGTGTCGCGGCCTGAGCTCGCGATCATCTGCGAGGTCTCCATCTGGTCCTGGAATCGCTTGCTGAGGAGTTGCTTGCCCCCGTACCGCCCATCGCGGAGATGGAACCGGAGGTACTGCCCCATCTCGGCGACGTTGGAGTAGATCGAACCGGCCGGGGCCACATTGTCGAGGTTCCGGTGGTTGATCGGGACCGGCTTACCATCGACCAGCGCGTGCGGCCGGGCGACGTCGGGGCCGGTCAGTTCTTTGGTGCTCGTCACGCTGGTCGTCATGCCGAGCGGGGTGAAGATCCGCTGCCGAACGAAGGAGTCCCAGGTCGTGCCGGCCACCTTGCCAGCGATTTGGCCCGCGGCAAGGAAATTGATGTTGTTGTAGCCGAAGGTCGAGCGGAAACTGGTGGCCGGCGGCTGTTGCAGGGTCCGGCGGAGAATCTCGTCCCGCCCAAAGCCACTTCCCATCCAGACCGCATCACCCCGGAAATAGCCGCTCCGGTGGGTGACCAGATCGCGGATCGTCAACTCCCGGGTGATGTAGGGATCGGACATCGCAAAGTCCGGGAGGTACTTCATCATCTTGTCGTCGAGGCTCAACTTCTTCTCGTCCTGCAACATCCCGAGGGCCACAACCGTGAACGACTTCGAATTGGAGCCGATGGCAAACAGGGTCCGGGCGTCGACCTGGTCCGGCTTGCCGACTTCGCGGACGCCGAAGCCCTTGGCGTAGATCACCGAATCGCCCTTGACGATGGCCACGGCGAGGCCGGCCACCCCCCAATCTTGTCGCGCCTTGTCGATATAAGCGTCGAGGCCGCGAAGGGGGTCGGGTTGCTGGGCGGCGGCCGGCGCGGCCGACACGAGGAGCAACGCCACCGTGGCGGCAGAGAATCTGAAGGGGATCGGCATGGTCAGGTCCTGGTTTGGGCGAGTGTTGATCGGTAACTTAGACCCGCTCGTCGTCAGCGCGCCAGTTCTTCACGGCGCGCTTGATGTCGGTGGGCTTGGCAAATTCACCCGCCAAGGTCCGGCGGACGAGGTCGGCAAGCTCGCCATCCGACGCAAACCGAAGGGCGACGAACTGCGGCAGCCGCAGTTCACTCAGGCGGCCCTTGAGGTCGTCCGGCAGCACGCGGTTCATCCGCTCCCGTTCCTCCGCTCGGATCACCCGATCCTGGGCCTTGACCGCAAACACCCTGGCAAAGAACGCGGTCAGGAACAACGCCACCGCCGAGACGACCTGCACCGCGGACGCCAGCGAGAAGGCCGTCACCAGCTGTCGTACCGACCAGACCAGCACGATGAAGATCAGCAGGAACAGTCCCCGGTGAAACAGGGGCACCATCTTGGAGTGATTGGAGAAATTCTGCGGCTCGGCCATCGGATACCCCAGGGCAATGGATACAGGACAGGGAATACAGGTATTTACGCCTGAACCCTCCTGGCGGCAATCCCCGGGTGGAGGCCATTGGCGCGGAGCCCGGGTTGGCGCTACCTCTAGTCACCCTTTCCCCAACCGGTCACCTCTTGATGCATCCAGTTTTTGCGGAAGCAGTCGGCACGATGATCCTCGTGCTCCTTGGCAACGGCGTCGTGGCCAACGTGGTACTCCAGAAAACCAAGGGCCAGAACAGCGGCTGGATCGTGATCACGGCCGGCTGGGCGGCGGCGGTGACCGTCGCGGTCTATCTCGTGGGTTCGATCAGCGGCGCCCACCTCAATCCGGCCGTGACCGTCGCGCTCGCCGCGCTCGGCCGGTTTCCGTGGGATCAGGTCCCCCTCTATGTCGGCGCCCAGATCGTCGGGGCGTTCGTCGGCGCGGTGCTGGTGTGGCTGGCCTACCTGCCCCATTGGGCCGCCACCGACAATGCCGCCGACAAGCTCGCGGTGTTCAGCACCGGACCCGCCATCCGGCACCAGGGGGCCAACTTCGCGGCGGAAGTGATCGCCACCTTCGTGCTGATGCTCGGGCTCCTCGCCATCATGCGACCCGAGAACCTGGTGCCGAACACCGGGTTCGACAAAGGCTTCTCGCCGTTCTTGGTGGGGCTCCTGGTGGCGTCCGTCGGGATGTCGCTGGGCGGCGCCACCGGCTACGCCATCAACCCGGCCCGCGACCTGGGCCCCCGGATCGCCCACGCCCTGCTCCCGATTCCCGGCAAGGGCTCGAGCGACTGGGGCTACGCCTGGATCCCGATCGCCGGCCCGATCGTCGGCGCGGTGCTTGGTGCCGTGTTCTTCAATCTCCACTGGTGAACGGGACCACCCTCGATGAAATACGTGCTCGCCCTCGACCAGGGCACCACCAGCTCGCGGGCCATCATCTTCGACCACCACGGCGCCATCGTGGCCGACGCCCAGCGGGAGTTCCGCCAGATTTTTCCGACGCCAGGCTGGGTCGAACATGACGCCACCGAGATCTGGGCCACCCAGTCCGCGGTGGCCGGGGACGCCCTCGCGAAAGCGGGAATCAAGAGCGCCGACATCGCGGCGGTGGGCATCACCAACCAGCGGGAGACGACCGTGGTGTGGGACCGGGCCACCGGCCGGCCGATCTCCAACGCCATCGTCTGGCAGGACCGCCGGACGGCTGGCGCGTGCGACCGGCTCCGGAAGGCTGGCAAAGCCGCGATGATCCGCCGGAAGACGGGACTCGTACTGGACGCCTACTTCTCCGCCACCAAACTCCAGTGGATTCTCGCCAACGTACCGGGGGCCAAGGCCCGGGCCCGCGCCGGCGAGCTGGCGTTCGGCACCATCGACTCCTGGCTGGTCTGGAACTTGACGAGCGGCCGGGCCCATGTCACCGACGTGAGCAATGCCTCGCGCACCATGCTCTGCAATCTCAAGACCTGCGACTGGGACGACGAACTGCTCACCCTGTTCGGGATTCCGCGGGCCATTCTACCCGAGATCCGCGGCTCGAGCGAAGTCTACGGAGAAACCACCCTGTGGGGTGGCGTGATGCCGATCGCCGGCATCGCGGGCGACCAGCAGGCGGCTCTCTTCGGCCAGGTGTGCCGCCAACCGGGCATGGTGAAGAACACCTACGGCACCGGCTGCTTCATGCTGATGAACACCGGCACCAAGCCGATCACATCCCGGAACAATCTCCTCACCACAGTGGCTTGGCGGGTCGGGAACCGAACCGAGTACGCCCTCGAAGGCAGCATCTTCATCGCGGGCGCCGTGGTCCAGTGGCTCCGCGACGGATTGGGCTTGATCAAGACCTCCTCTGAAGTCGAGACCCTCGCGGCCCAGGTCGAGGATAACGGCGGGGTCTACTTCGTTCCCGCTTTTGCGGGGCTCGGCGCACCGCATTGGGACCAGTATGCCCGCGGATTGGTGGCGGGGCTGACCCGGGGCACCACGGCGGCGCACCTCGCCCGGGCCGCACTCGAGGGCATCGCCTACCAAGTCCACGACGTACTGCACGCCATGCAGTCCGACTCGGGCATCAAGCTCCGGGAACTCCGGGTCGACGGCGGTGCCTCCGCCGACAATCTCCTGATGCAGTTCCAGGCGGATCTGCTGGGTGTACCGGTGGTGCGGCCGCGGGTGTCGGAAACCACCGCGCTCGGCGCCGCTTACCTCGCCGGGCTGGCCGTGGGCTACTGGAAGGACACCACCGAGATCGCCGCGCAGTGGCAGGCGGACCGGCGGTTCACCCCGGCGATGAAACCGGCCAAGCGAAAGGCGCTGCTCAGAGGATGGGGAAAGGCACTCGCGCGGGCCCGCCGGTGGGAAGATCCGACGTGAGGATGCGTCGGCACTTCGCGGGACTCGGTGCCCTGTGCCTCTTGCTTGGCACGGCGCCTTTGGCGGCCCAGGAGCAATCCGACATTTTCCTCGGCCGGGTCACCGATTCACTGGGCACGACCGTGGTGGCGGCAATGCCGAGCGCGAGCGAGCTCGCCGTCATCAGCGCGAAGCCGGGCCGTTTGAGTAGCCCGCGAACTCCGTACCGAACATCCTGGAACAACCCGTCGAAGAGAAATGACAGTTTCATGCCTTGGCCTCTGTTTTTCTCGATCCGGTGCAGGGTCGCCCGGATTCTGGTGCGATCGCCGAAGCGCCGCTGGGCCTCGAGCTTGGCCGCCTCGGCCGAGAGCCCGCGTTCTTGGAGCTCAGCGGCCCGCATGTCGACGTGGAAGGCAAGCTCGTCATCGACGTCACGGTGGAAGCGAGTGGTGGGATACCGCCAGTAGCGCTGCCACCCGGCGTCCTCTTCGATCCACCACATCACGCCGTAGCCGTGAGTGGCCCGCGACGCGAGTGCCTCCATGATCAACAAATGAACGGTGCCCTTGAGCATCGGAACCGAATCACCCGCCATGGCCTCTCCCTCTGAAGTACTAGGGGAAGCCATGACCCTTCCCCTAGTAGTGCAAGGGGTCGGCCAGCTTAGCGACTCGTGCCGTCAACCGACCGGAGGAAATCCCGCACCGCCCCGAGCAGGAACTCGGGGTTGTCGTTCTGGGACAGATGCCCGCTCCCGGGGATCACCTTGAACAGAGCACCCGGGATCAGTTTCGAAAACCGTTCGGTCGACGCGGGCGTCGCTTCGTCGAACTCACCGGCCAGGAAGAACGCCGGGGCCGTGATGCCCTTGAGCCACTCGGTGCCGTCGAAGTGCTTGAGGGTGCCGGTCGCCGTGAACTCGCTCGGCCCCCACATATAGGAATAGACGAGGTCGCCGTGGCTACTGGTGTCGGCCCCCGGAATATCGAGAGGCTTCCGGTAAAGGAACTGCCGGTAGTATGCGAGCACGGCCGCCTGGTAGGCCGGCGAATCGGTGGTGTGATTGGTTTCGTGGGTCGCGATGGCCTGTTGCGTCGAATCCGGAAGCGTCTTGATCAGCGAATCGGCGTCCTGTTCCCACTGGGCCGTCGTGACGAGCGGGCTCAGGAAGGTCACGCTCTTGACCCCCGTTGGATTCGTGCCCATGTAGGCCTGGAGTAGCATCGCGCCCCAGGACTGCCCCAGGAGGTGGACTTCCGTGAGGCCAAGGGAATCACGAAGCGCTTGAAGCTCCTGGACCGCGCGATCGACCGTGAAGAGCGTCGTGTCGGTGGGATGATCCGCCTTGCCGGCGCCGAGTTGGTCGTACCGGATCACCGGCCGTTCGTCCCCCAAGGCCCCGAACGGCTTATCGCCGTAGCTCCCCGAGCCGGGACCGCCGTGGATCACGACCAGGGGAATGCCGGGACCGTTGCCCATCCGAGCATAGTAGATCTTGCCGCCCGGAACGGACACGAAGCCCTCGATGGGCGGCAGGGGTTTCGTGCAGCTCGATGCCAGACCGAACAGCGCGAACGTCAGGACGTACCGGTGAATCATCAGGGCTCCAGCGCGAGGTTCCGCAAAGGTAGCGAGTTGCGTAACCACCTGGGCCTGACGTAGCCTATGAGCATGCCTGACGCCGTTCCGCCCGCGGTCATTACCGTCTCCCACCTCGGGAAGCGATACGGCGCCACGGTGGCGGTAGACGACGTGTCACTGACGGTGCTCCAGGGCGAAATCTTCGGACTGATCGGTCCGAACGGCGCCGGCAAAACCACCACGATGGAATGCGTCCACGGCCTCCGGAAACCGGACCGCGGCACCATCTCCGTACTGGGCCTCGATCCGGGGCGCGATGCGACGGCGCTTCGGCAACGAGAGTCTTCCGATGGGAGTATATCGATGGCCGACGCGCGTGACTACCTGAACCGCCAATTCGACACGGCCTGGCAGTTGACGAGCTTCCACCTCGACGGCCTGACGACCGAGGAATGCCTCTGGCGCCCTGCCCGCGAGGGCTTACACGTCCACCGCGATTCCGACGGAACCTGGCGCGCCGATTGGCCCGATCGCGAAACCTATGACCTCGGCCCGCCCAGCATCGGATGGATAACCTGGCACCTCGGTTTCTGGTGGTCCATGGCGCTTGACCATTCGTTCGGCCCCGGGACTCTCACCCGCGAAGATGTCCACTGGCCCGGCACGGCCGAAGGCGTCCGCGAGTGGGTGGCCGGACTGGAGAAGCAGTGGCGGGCGCGCCTCTTTGAGATGACCGACGACGACCTCCGATCGACGCGGCGGACCCGATGGCCGTTCCAGGATCGTCCGTTCGGCGACGTCGTTGCCTGGGCCAACGTTGAACTCACCAAGAACGCCGCTGAGATCGGCTACGCACGCTTCCTCTTTGCCGTTTGCGGCCGGTAATTCAATGCTCTCGCTCGCCTTCGGATTCGTGGCCCTGACGGCCACGGCCCACCTCGCGCCGCCCGATTCGATCACGATCCAATTCGACGCCCGGATCCCGATGCGGGATGGTGTCACCCTCGCTGCCGACATTTACCGCCCCGCGAACCCGGGCCGCTACCCCGTCGTCCTGATGCGAACGCCGTACAACAAGAACGGCGACGCCATCCTGAAAGAGGCCCGGGCCTTTGCGGGGCGAGGCTACGTCTACGTCGCGGTCGACGTCCGGGGCCGGGGTGACTCCGACGGAGACTGGCGGCCCTACTTCTTCGAGGGAGACGACGGGTACGACGCGATCGAGTGGTGCGCCTCGCAGAGCTGGTCCACCGGAAAGATCGGCACCATCGGCCGCTCCTACGTCGGCTACAACCAGTGGGTGGCCGCGGTCCGGAAACCGCCCCACTTGGCGGCCATCATCGCGCTGGCGCCGATGGCCGACCCGTTCGAAGACGTCTGGATCACCGGCCCGGGCGGCGTGCCGACGCCGACGATGATTTCCTGGTACCACCTCACGGCCCGGAACGTCATGCAGAACATGGACGCCGTTGACTGGGACCGCCTCAACTGGCACCTCCCGCTCCTCACCATGGACGAGGCGGCGGGCCGGGGGCCGAACCCCCGATGGCGCGACATGATCACCCACTCCACCCGTGACGCCTGGTGGGATCCGCTCCGCTACCAGAACCAATTCGACAAGGTCGACGTGCCCGCGCTGCACATTACCGGCTGGTACGACGACACCCAACGCGCCACTCCGATGAACTATGTCGGGATGCGAACCCGCGGCGCCACGCCCGAAACCCGCGACCGGCAGAAACTCGTGATCGGTCCCTGGCCCCACGCCATCAACTCGACCCGGAAGCTCGGCCGCCTCGACTTCGGACCGACCGCGGTGATCGACCTCTTTCAGCTCCAAGTCGACTGGTTCGATCGCTGGCTCAAAGGCAAGGCGCCCGCCAAGCCCGACCCGCGGGTGCACCTGTTCTCGATGCAAACCAACCGCTGGTTC
Organism: Gemmatimonadota bacterium; assembly: GCA_009692115.1. Classification (NCBI taxonomy): domain Bacteria; kingdom Pseudomonadati; phylum Gemmatimonadota; species Gemmatimonadota bacterium. The sequence goes on from SHZU01000001.1 coordinate 478,866, forward strand.
ACCGCCGACGACTGGCCGATCCCCGGCACCGTCTTCACCAAGCACTATCTCCGGGCCACCGGCCGGCTCACGACCACCGCACCGGGCGATGATCCGCCCGATCGCTACCGGTATGATCCCGCCAACCCGACACCTTTCCTGACCGAACCATCGTTCGCCCAACTGGGCGGTCCGGACGACTACGCCAAGGCGGCGCTCCGGAAGGACCTGCTCAACTACACGACGGCCCGGTTCACGAAGCCGGCCCTGCTCTGCGGCCCGATCTCCGCCCGGATCTTCGCGGCCTCGTCGGCCGTTGACACTGATTTCATGGTCAAGCTGCTCGACGTCTGGCCTAACGGATATGTCCAACGGCTCAACGACGGGATGGTGCGGGCCCGGTTCCGGAATGGGTGGGAGCGTCCCGAACTGCTCGAGCCGGGCAAGGTCTACCAGTACGACATCGACGTCTGGAGCACCTGCCAGACCGTGCTCCCGGGGCACCGGCTCCGGGTTGAAGTCGCCTCGGCCGCGTTCCCGAAGTTCGACCGGAACCCGAACACCGGCGAGGCAATCGGGATGTCGGCCCGGATCCAAGCGGCCGACCAGACGATCTATCACGACCGGGAGCGCCCCTCGTACGTAATCCTTCCGTTCGTACCACCCCAGCGATAGGAGGAGATGGCGAGCATGGCAGGCTCCGGAGCACTTGCGGGAAGAGTCGCCCTGATCACGGGGGCCGCCCAGGGCATGGGCCGGGCGGTGGCCGAGCGCTTGGCGGCCGAAGGAGCGACCCTGGTCCTGGCCGATCTTCGAGCGGACGGGCTCACGGCAGTAGAGACATCACTCCGGAAGCGGGGCCTTACGGCGCGGTCCACGGCACTCGACATCGCCGATCCAACACAGGTGGCCGCGCTGGTGGCCGGCATCTTGGCGGACCTGGGCCGGATCGACATCCTCGTCAACGCGGCGGGCATCCTCCATCCCACCCGATTCGACGCCATGGACGTCGCCGAGTGGGACCGAGTCCTCAACGTGAACCTCCGGGGCACGTTCCTGGTGATGCACGCCGTCTATCCCCACATGAAGGCTCGGGCCCGAGGCAGTATCGTCAACTTTTCCTCGACGGCTGGGCTCACGGTCAGCACGCTCGGCGGCGCCCACTACACCGCGTCCAAACATGCGGTCATCGGCCTCACCAAGGCGGTCGCGGCGGAGGGCGGGCCCTTCGGCGTCCGGGTCAACGCGGTCTGCCCGGGCTTGATCGACACGGAGATGGTCCGGACCACGATCGCGCCGGACGACATCCGGCGATATGAGGCCGGGTTCCCGATCCACCGGCTCGGCAAGCCGGAGGAGGTGGCGGAACTGGTGCTGTTCCTTTGCTCGGACCGTTCCGCCTACATCACCGGCACCGCGATGAACATCAGCGGCGGCGACCTGCTGTAGCGATGACGGTTGGCCGGTCGTTTTCTCCCACTGCTTGACAGCCACTCGTTCCGACCGACGTTTCGGTCATCCCACACCGAGGCTCGCCATGACGAACCGGTTTCCAACCCTTGCCGCCGCTGCTCTGGCCGCCGCGGCCAATCCAATGGCGGCCCGTCGAGACATGGTCATCGGATAGCTCCTCGTTTGCTCGTGGTCTAGCGTGACGCCCGGCAGGCGAAGTTCGCCTCGTCATCCGAACTGCCCTTCCCCTTGAACACCGCAACCTCGGGATAGGGACAGAGCGGTCGAGTCCGGGTCGGCTGGCGATCAGCGCCGATCTTCGACGCCACCACCCGGACCGGCGGCGCCCCCCGCTCCACCCAGTCGGCGATGGCCGTTGGCCAATTGGCGCGATCGGGGCCGGAACCGCCGGCACAGTGCAACACGCCCGGCATCATGAACAGCCGGACGGCGGCCGCGGCGGCCGCGTTTCGCGCCGTGGCCTTCTGGTAGTACCGGATCGAGGCCAGGGCGTTCAACGCCGGATCGGACCAGCCGTGCCAGATGATCAGCTTGCCGCCCCGGGCGGTGAATTTGTCGAGATCAACATTGTCGGCGTTCAGGTACGTGGCCGCCTTCGCCACGTCGGCCCGGACCTTCGAGAGATCGTAGCGACCGTAGTTCCAGGTGCTGTCGTTGAAGACGAGGTACTTGAAGAACTCGCTCCCGAACGCCCATTGGACGCTCGGCGCCCTGGCCGACCCGGAGACCGGCATCAGTTGACCGGCGCCGGTGATCCAGGCCGGCCAGCCGCCACCGGCGCCCTCATCGCCGAAGGGCTGGCCCGGGTAGATGAGGCCGTCCTGGTCGGCGATCGGGCGGTAGATCATTTCCACGGCGGCTCGCTGAGCCTTCGTGAGGCAGTCGTCACCAGCCTTGTCCTCGGGGCACGACGGAATGACGGCGAGCTTGAAGTCGCAGGCCCGGGGATCGTCGAGCACGCCGTCGCCGACGCCGTCCCTTATGTCGCACGCCGCGAGGACCCGGGTCTCGATCATTTTCATCGCCGCGGGGGACACCAGGGGCGGAGTGAGCTTCGCGGGATCGGGGTACATCGCCTTCATGTTCTTGAGGAAGGAGGTCACGATCTCGGTAAAGTTGTACGATGGGGCGCCCGCGATGATCCCGTCGAAATCCTCGGGATACCGCTGGGCCTCCATCATCGCCTGACGGCCGCCGTTGGAGCACCCCATGAAGTACGACTTGACGGGTGCCCGCCCGTAGTAGGCCTGGATCAGCGCCTTGGCCGTCTCCGCCGTGCGATGGACGGCCAGGTGGCCGTAGTTGATCCGCCGCTCGTCGTTGCCGAGGGCCCAGCCGGCCTGGATCGGGCTGCCTTCGTGACCGGTATCGGTGCCGGCGGTGGCATAGCCGTTGTCGACCTCGGTTGCGGCTTGGTTGTCCACCGCGCCGACGAACCCTCCGCCGCCGCCCATGAGGAACCGTCCGTTCCAGCCGGTCGGGAGGAGGGCGACGAACTTGATCTCCTTCCCGATCACGCCGCTCACCCGGCAATGCGGCGCGCGGGACGAACCCTTGGCGGCGGGCGGTGCGATGGCGACGGCGTCGACGATGCGGACGTCCACCAGGGTCGCGGTCTTGAGGGATTCGCAACTCACGGCCGGCGCCGACGAGGGCTGCGACCACGCCGGCACGGCGCCGAGAACCAACAGGGAGACGGCCAACGGGAGTCGGGTGCGCATAAGGATTTTTGGGAAGTTGGTCAAGGTGAAATCTACGGCCGGGCGCGGCGCCGAAGCAGGTACACCGGAACGCCGAGCGCGACGATCGCAAAACCGGGCCAGGTGGTGGCGTTCCGGTAGATGAACAGCATGACCAGCAGCACGGCGGCCGCCCCGATGTAGAGTGCCGGCACCAGCGGATACCCGAATGCCTTGTACGGCCTCGGTACCTCCGGCCGGGTCCGGCGGAGGCGGAACAACCCGAGCAGCGTCAGGATATAAAAGAGGAGCGCGGCCGAGACCACGTAGTCCAGCAGGTTGCTGTAGAGGTTGCCATACGCCTGGGTCGCCGGGCTGTAGGTCCGCGGCAGCACGAGGAAGCAGGCCCAGGCGCCCTGCAGCACCAGCGCCCACGCAGGCACCTGCGCCCGGTTGAGCCGGCCGGCGGCCGCGAAGAACACGCCGTCCTTCGCCATGGCATAGGTGGCGCGGGCTCCCGAGAGGATCAGCCCGTTGGCACAACCGAACGTCGAGACGATGATCCCGAGCGCCATGATCAGGGCCCCGCGCCCCGGCAAGACCGATTCGAGGGTCGCGGTGGCCACCCGGTCGGACGGCGCCTGCTGGATCTGATCAAACGGGAGGGTGACCAGGTAAGCCACGTTGGCCAGTAGATAGAGCACGATCACCAACCCCGCCCCGGCCGCCAACGAAAGCGGAATGTTCCGGCGGGGATCCTTCACCTCCCCGGCGGTGAAGGTGATGTTGTTCCAGGAATCGGCCGCGAAGAGCGACCCCACCTGCGCCACGCAGATCGTCACGAAGAGCCCAAATCCGGTGGCGGGCGTGAGGCCCGCCGCCACCGGCACCTGGCCGCGCGTGGTCCAGAGGTCACCGAAGTTCCCGTTCACGGCGAACTGGTTCCAGCCGAAGGCGATTCCCAGCACCACCAGGGCCGCCAGCGCTACCGTCTTGGCCGAAGTGAAGACGTTCTGGATCAGCCGGCCGAGCTTGAGCCCCCTGGTATTGGCCCAGGTCAGCACAGCGATCACTATGAGCGCCACTAGCTGGGTGGTCGAGAGCGAGATCGCATAGCCCTCAGTCAGGTGGATCGGCTGGATCAGGTACCGTTCCTCCGAGATCCCGCCGACCCAGACGCCCAAGTACCGGGCAAAGCCCACCGACACGGCGGCGATGGTACCCGCCTGGATCACGAGGAACAGTGTCCAGCCGTAGAGAAAGCCCCAGATCGGGGAGAACGCCTCCCGGAGATAGACGTACTGCCCGCCGGCCTTGGGCATCATCGCGGCGAGTTCGCCGTACGAAAGCGCGGCGGCCAGGGTGAGCGCCGCGGTGATGCCCCACGACACCAGCAAGAGCCCCGGACTCCCGAGCACCCGCGCCATCTCGGCCGAAACCAGGAAAATCCCTGATCCGATCATCGAGCCCATGACCACCATGGTCGAGTCGAAGGCGCCGAGGCCCCGTTCGAATTCGGTTTCGAGGCCGGCGTCCGGGGCGGCGATGCTCATAGAGGCTCGTTTCAAGATCGTTGTCTGGGGTGCCCCCCAACCTACCGGCTCCGACGAGGCACGTCCACCACGGTCATCGCCTGGCTCCTCGCCACGGGGCGGTCACGGGACCACCGGTAGCAGCACGTGGGACGGATAGGCGGCTGAATGGTGGACGACATTTCGGGCCACCACCATCGCGGTATCGCGGGAGTTGTCGCCCCCGGTGTTGAGGTTCCGGTCGAACCGGGGGAAATTACTACTCGACACCTCCACCCGGATCCGATGTCCCGGTCCGAAGTAGTTGCTGGTGGCGTGGACGTTCACCGTGATCGGATACACCTGCCCGGGCGTCATCAGGACCGGTTTGTCCCACCCCTCCCGGTACCGGGCTCGGAGAATTCCCTCCTGCACGTTGTAGGCGGTCCCGTCGGGATACACGTCGATCAACTTGACCGTAAAGTCGGTGTCCTTCGCGGATGACGACACGTAGAGTTTCGCCTCGACCGGGCCGGTGACCTCGATGCCCCGCTCGAGCGGCGGCGTCGAGTACACCAACACGTCGTGACGCATCTGGACGTCCGACTGGTCGAACGAACCGGGCGGCGCGTCGGCTGTGCCGGTGCAACAGAGGGCGCGGCCCGGGGTGGCTCGCGGACCAGCCCGCCGGTCCCGAACCGGCTATTGGCCCGCCCGTCGCTGGTGAGATAGAACTTGGTGAACTGGACCGTGGGAAGGGGCCACGCCGCCTCCGCCCAGAAGCGCCCCGCCGCCGGCCGCGATCCGATGGCCGGCTTCGACGAGTACGTGACCGCCGCCATGAAGCAGTGGAAGGTTCCCGGGCTCGCCATCGCGGCCGTCAGGGGCGACTCGGTCCTCATGCTCAAGGGGTACGGGGTCCGGACCAGCCGCCCAACGAGAATGTCCGGTTCGAGTTGAGTAGCCGGGGCGATCCGGATCACCCCGGGAGACCAGGCTCGGGATCCAGGAACGACGCCAGCGACGCCAGGATTTTCGCGGCGAGCGTTTGATGGGGAAGCCCCGCCTGCGGGGTCACGAGCAAAACCCCGTGCAGCACCTCGTACCGGTTCCCATCGTCCGGAAGGGCGTCCAAATCGCCCACGGTGTACTGGCGCGGGGCGGCAGACATGACCATAATCTGAAGACTCGGCGTTGAGGAGCGCAACTCGGCCCCGAGAACTTCCACCAAGGCAAACCGAGGTTCCGATGAGATCTCATTCCATTAAAGTTCCTCGCCGCGAGTTCCTGCTGGCCGCCGCCGGCGGCGCCGCTTTCCGATGGCCTCGCCTCGCCTGGCCTGCCGCCCGGGCCGATCTCATCCTCTATGACGGCGACGTTCATCTCGTTGACCGGACCTTCCGCCGAGTCGAAGCCATCGCCATCGGCGGAGGCCGAGTCCTCGGCACGGGAACCACCGCTGAGATGCGGCGCCTGGGAGGCCACGGCACCGAATCGGTGAATCTTCGCGGCCGGACCCTCTTGCCCGGCTCAAACGACTCGCACCTCCATGCCTTGTGGTGGGGGTTCAGCCAGCCCCCCTTCAACGTCGACGTGAGCTACCCGGCCGTGAAGTCGATCGCCGACATCGTCGAGGCGGTTCGGAAAGCGGCCGCCGCCCGCCAGCCGGGCGAATGGATCCAGGGACGCGGCTGGGATCAACCGTACTTCGCCGAGGGACGGGCGCCCACTCGGCAGGATCTCGACCAAGCAGCTCCCAACAATCCGGTGGTGCTGACCGAGTTCTCCGGCCACGCCCTCTGGGCCAACTCCAAGGCGCTCGCGGCCGCCGGCATTACCAGGGAAACGGTCCCGCCTCCGGCCGGCGTCATCGTGAAGGACGCGGCGGGGGAGCCAACCGGCGTCTTCTTCGAAGGAGCCGCCGGCTTGGTGCGCCGGGTGATTCCGCCCTACTCTGCCGCCGAGCGGCTCCGAGGATTCGAGAACGCCACCGCCTTGATGGCCTCCAACGGCATTACCAGCTTCACCGAACCCGGGATCGACGGCCAAGTCCTGGAGTTGTACACCGAGATGGCGGCAGCGGGGCGCCTCAAGGCCCGCCTAACGGCGCTCTTGTCGGTCGGGCGCTCCGCCGCGAACCTCACGGCCGCGCTTGGTGCCTTCAAGGCGCCAATTGGGACCGATCCGCGCTGGGTTCGGGTCGCCGGCGTCAAGCTCCACGCCGATGGCATTCCGACCGGCAACAAGACCGCCTGGTTGCATGAGCCCTATCAAGGCGGCGGCAACGGCGTCTTGGTCAGCGGCGAGGGCAGCGACGAGCAGCGGGTGGCCGAGATGGAAGCGATGGTCCGACTAGCTCACGACGCCGGATGGCAGATCGGCACCCATGCCACCGGCGACCGCGCCATCGACACCATCATCGGAGCCTACGACAAGGTGCTCGCCGCGACACCGGATCGCAATCGCCGACACTACCTGATCCACGCCGACATGGTGTTGCCGGCCACGCTTCGCCGGATGGCCGCCCTCGGCGTCGGGGCCAACTTCAACTCGACCATCAAATACCTGATCGCCGATGGGCAAATGGCCAGCATCGGCCCCACCCGGGCGCCGTACGAGTGGCCCTACCGAACCGCCCTCGACGCCGGCGTCCAGGTCGCCACCGGCTCCGACGCCCCCGTAACCGACGGCAACTGGCGCCAAGGCATCGCCACGTGCGTGGTCCGCAAAGGGAAGCAAACTGGAACGGTCTCGGGCCCCGAAGAACGGATCAGCCTCAATCAAGCGATCTGGTCGCACACCGCCGCCGGCGCCTGGCAGGACCACGCCGAGGAATGGAAGGGAACACTCGAGACCGGCAATGCCGCCGACCTCTGTGTCCTCGACGGCGGCCTGTCCCGCGTCGACCCGGACCAAATCGGCTCGATGAAGGTCGACCTCACCGTCGTCGACGGCAAAGTGACCTACCATCGCTAGCCGCCGAGTGCCGAGTCTCCGCTGGGGCATCCTGAGCACCGCCAACATCGGCCGGGCCGCCGTGATTCCCGCGATCCGCGCCTCCTCCAACGGCACCGTCGCGGCCGTGGCCAGCCGCTAGTCTTCGACCGCCCGCGACTTCGCCGCCGCGAACGCCATCCCGGCCCACTACGGTAGCTACGACGCCCTGCTCGCCGACCCGGACATCGACGCCGTCCACATCCCCCTGCCTAACAGCCTCCACCGGGAGTGGACGATCAAGGCGGCCGAGCACGGGAAACAGATCCTGTGCGAAACACCCTTGGCCCTGACGGCGGCCGAATGTCACGACATGGGCGCGGCCGCCGCGGCCAACGGGGTCACCCTGATGGAGGCGTTCATGTACCGCTTCCATCCGCGGATCGGGCGGGTGGAAGCCCTGATTCGGGACGGAGCGGTGGGCTCGCTCAAGTCGATCCGGAGCGCCTTCACGTTCCGGCTCACCAAACCCGGCAACATCCGGCTCGATGCCGCCCTCGGTGGCGGCGCGCTGATGGATGTCGGCTACTATTGTGTCAACGTGAGCCGGACCCTGGCCGGCCGGGAGCCGATCGAGGTCCAAGCCTGGGCCACCTTCGGACCGACCAATGTCGACCTCGAACTGGCCGGCACGCTCCGGTTCGACGGCGGTCTCGTCGCTCAGTTTGACTGCGCCCTGACCATGGAACGGCGGGAGTACGTCGAGGTCGCCGGCACCGACGGATCGATCGAACTCCGGGCGGCGTTTCTCCCGGGCACCGCCGACACCGTCGCGATCGAGCACCGGGGCCGGGAACCGTCGATCGAGCACCGGGTGGCCGGCGACGACGAGTACCGCCTGATGATCGAGCACTTTGCCGATTGCGCCTTGCATCACCGCCCCGTTAGGTATCCCGCGAGCGAAGCCGCCGCCAACCTCCGGGTCATCGAGGCGCTCTACCGGTCGGCCCGCCACGGGGGACACCCGGTAACTCTTTGAATTGAAAGCAGTCTGATGGCATTGATCGGCATGCGCGAGGTCAGTATCGCCTTTGGCGGACCGGCTATCCTGGACCGAATCAGTTTCAGCATCGATCGCGGAGAGCGGGTGGCGCTCCTGGGCCGGAACGGCACCGGCAAGAGCACGCTGATGAAGCTGCTCGACGGGACGATCCAGCCGGATTCCGGAGAGGTGATCCGCCAAACCGGCCTGACCAGCGGGCGCCTGGAGCAGGACATCCCGGCCGGCATGAACGGCTCGGTGTTCGATGTAGCCGCCGGCGGCCTCGGCGAGGCCGGGACCCTGCTGGTCCGCTATCACGACGCCAGTCACCGCCTCGCCACCCACGGCGACGACGCCGCGCTCCGGGAACTCGATCGCCTCCATCACGCCCTCGACCAGGCCGACGCTTGGCAACTCCAAAGCCGGGTCGAAACGGTCCTGTCCCACTTGGGCCTCGACCCCGAGCAACCGTTTGCCACGGCGTCGGGCGGCCGGAAACGCCAGGCCCTGCTGGCCCGCGCCCTGGTCAAGCAACCGGACCTCTTGCTCCTCGACGAACCGACCAACCACTTCGACGTGGAAGCGATCGAGTGGATGGAGGACTACCTCATCAATCGCAGCGCGACCCTCCTCTTCGTCACCCACGACCGGGCCTTTCTCCGCCGGGTGGCCACCCGAATCATCGAGCTCGACCGGGGCCGGCTTCGTGACTGGGGTGCCGACTACGACACCTACCTCGAGCGGAAAGACGCTACGCTGGCCAACGAGGAGCGCGAATGGGCGCTGTTCGACAAGAAGTTGGCCAAGGAAGAGGTCTGGATCCGGCAAGGCATCCAGGCCCGCCGGACGCGCAACGAAGGACGGGTCCGGGCCCTGATCGATCTCCGGCGCGAACGCGGCGACCGGCGGGACCGGATTGGGTCGGTCTCCATGCAAGTCGACGAAGCCGAACGGTCCGGTAAGCTGGTCGTTCAAACCAAAGCCGCGTCCGTCTCGCTCGGCGGGCGCCCGTTGGTCAAAGACTTGACCACCACCATTGCCCGGGGCGACCGAATCGGGATCATTGGGCCGAACGGGTCCGGCAAAACCACCCTGCTCCGGCTCCTATTGGGCCAACTCGCTCCCGATACCGGCACCATCCGCCACGGTACCAACCTCGAGATCGTCTATTTCGACCAACTCCGCGAAGAGCTCGACCCGGAACGATCGGTATTCGACAGCATCGCCGGCGGCGCGGACCACATCGAGATCGGAGGTAGCCGGCTGCATGTGCTCGGGTATCTCAAGAACTTTCTGTTTCCACCGGACCGGGCCCGAACCCCGGTCAAGGCGCTGTCCGGTGGAGAGCGGAATCGGCTCCTGCTGGCCCGCTTGTTCACGAAATCCATGAACGTGCTGGCCCTCGACGAACCGACCAACGACCTCGACATCGAAACCCTCGATCTGCTCGAAGAGGTCCTCTCGGGTTTCTCCGGAACGTTGCTCCTGGTCAGTCATGACCGGGCCTTCATCGACAACGTCGTCACCAGCACGCTCGTGATGGAGGGCAACGGGGTGGTCGGCGAGTTCGTGGGCGGTTACTCCGACTGGGTTCGCCAGAAGACCGCTCGCACCGAAGCCAAGGCGGCCCCGCAGAAACGGGACACCCCGCCACCACCGAAGCCGGCCGAGAAGAAACGCAAGTTGAGTTTCAAGGAATCCCGTGAACTCGAAGAGCTTCCGGCCCGGATCGACGGCCTCGAGCAGGAGCGGCAAGGGCTCTACACCTCCCTCGCCGACCTCGCCTTCCTCAAGAACGGCGCCGCCACCGCGGCCGCCAAGGCCCGCCTGGCGGCGGTCGATCGCGAACTGGCCGAGTCGACTGTCCGATGGGAACGCCTGGCGGCACTCGCGTAGGGCAGCCGGCCGGGGTGTAGTCGGGCAACGCCCGCGGGGGGGCGGAAGAGGCCCAACGTCCGTATCTTCCTGACCCTGACCTCCTCGGAAATCCTCACCGATGCGCTCGTTTCTCCTTGCTTTTTTAGCCGTGACGGCGCCGTTGGCTGCCCAAGCGCCAACCGCCCTCACGGCCGAGGACTATGCTCGCGCCGAGCGCACCCTCGGCACGAAGCTGAACGCCCTGGTTTTCAAAGCCACCGTTCGTCCCACCTGGCTCGACGGCAACCGGTTCTGGTATCGGAACACCACGCCGACCGGAACCGAGTATGTCCTGGTGGACCCGGCCAAGAAGACCCGCATCATCGTCGCCGCGGCGCCGGGGGACACCACCCCGCCCGCCTGGACCCCAGGGCTCTCGCCCGATGGCAAGCGGCAGGCGTTTACCCGGGCCAACAACCTCTGGGTTCGCGACGTGGCCACCCAACGGGAGCGGCAACTGACCACCGACGGGATTCCCGACTTCGGGTATGCCACCGACAATGCCGGCTGGACTAAGAGCGACCGGCCGGTCGTGTCGTGGTCTCCCGACTCCAAGCGGATCGCCACGTTCCAGCACGACGCCCGCGGCACCAGCACCATGTACCTGGTCAACACCGCCGTCGGCCAGCCGAAACTCGAGGCCTGGAAATACCCGATGCCGGGCGACAGCGTAATCTTCCGAATCAGCCGGGTGATCATCGATGTGCAGACCAGCGCCGTCACCCGGCTCAGGATGCCGCCCGACCCGCATCGCTCCACCCTCTGCGATCATGTCGTTTGCCGCGGCACCGAATGGACCGACGTCGAGTGGTACCCGGACGGCTCAGCGCTGGCCTTCGTCTCGACCAGCCGAGATCACAAGCAGGCCAGCCTCCGGATCGGCGACCCCGTCACGGGGGACGTTCGCGACGTCCTCGAAGAACGAGTAGCCACCCAGTACGAATCCGGTTTCGGACGGGCCAACTGGCATGTCCTCCCGGCCACCAATGAAGTGATCTGGTTCTCGGAGCGCGACGACTGGGGCAATCTGTATCTCTACGACCTCACCACGGGGCAACTCAAACAGCAGATCACCCGCGGCCCGGGCCCGGTGCTCGAGCTGATCCGGATCGACGAGAAAGCCCGGATGCTCTACTACATCGCGACCGGCCGGGAGGTGGGCCGCGATCCCTATTACCACCATCTCTACCGGATCGGCTTCGACGGCAAGCGCCAGGAGTTGTTGACGCCCGAGAACGCCAACCACGACGTCACCCTGTCGCCGGACGGGCAGTTCTTCCTCGGCACGTGGTCCACCCCGACCACCGCGCCGGTCACGGTGCTCCGCGACGCGCGCGGCCGCTTGGTACTGGCGCTCGAAACCGCCGACATCTCGCGCCTCACCGCGTCCGGCTGGGTGCCCCCGATTCCGTTCACCGTGAAGGCCCGCGACGGACAAACCGACCTGTACGGTTTGATGTACCGGCCGCGGAGCTACGACTCGACCAAGCGCTACCCGGTCGTCAACTATCTCTACCCCGGGCCCCAATCAGGGAGCGTCGGCACCCGCTCGTTCCAAGCCTCCCGGGCCGACAAGCAGGCCATCGCGGAACTCGGCTTCATCGTCGTCGAAGTCGATGCGATGGGCACGCCGATGCGGTCGAAGTCTTTTCATGATGCCTACTACGGCAACATGGGCGACAACGGCCTGCCCGATCAGATCGAAATGATCAAGCAACTCGGACGCCGCTACCCGTCCATGAACCTCGACAAGGTCGGGATCTGGGGCCATTCCGGCGGGGGCTTTGCCGCGGCCGGGGGCATTCTCCGCTACCCCGACTTCTACAAAGTGGCGGTGTCGCAAGCCGGCAATCACGACAACCGGACCTACGAGGATGATTGGGGCGAGCGCTACCAAGGCCTGCTGACCAGGAACCCGGACGGGACCACGAATTACGACAACCAGGCCAACCAACTCTTGGCCAAGAACCTCAAGGGCAAGCTCTTGATCGCCCACGGCACCATGGACGACAACGTGCCGCCGAACAACACCGTGGCGCTCGCCGACGCCCTCATCAAAGCCGACAAGGATTTCGAGTTGATCATGATGCCGAACCGCCAGCACGGCTTCGGCAATGAGCCCTATATGATGCGGCGGCGCTGGGATTTCTTCGTCAAACACCTCCTCGGCGCCGAACCGCCCCAGGGATACACGATCGGCGCGTCGAGGAACCTGGTACCGTGACGGCCCCGAAGAAGCTCGATCGGTCCATTATCGAAGGACCGATCGGCGCGGCCGTCTGGAAGCTAGCGTGGCCGACCATGCTCCAAAACGTGATCGGCGGTCTCCAGGGGATGATCGACCATGCCATGGTCGGTCACTACGTCGGGTATGCCGGCAATGCCGCCATCGGCGTCTCCTGGCAGATCTTTCTGGTCGTGATGGTCTTCATCAGTTCGTTGTTCACGGGGATGGGTGTGCTGGTGGCCCGGTTCATCGGCGCCGGCGACGTCGCCAAGGCCAATCGCACGGCATACCAGGCATTTCTGACCTCGACCGTCATTTCCTTTGCCATCCTGGCGCCGTTAGGGTACTTCCTGGCTCCGAGCCTCCTCGAGTTCGTCCGGGCCACCCCGGCCGTTAGGGCCGAGGCCCTGCCCTACCTCCGGATCATGTTCGTCTTCAGCTTCGGGATGCTGACCTTCTTCATGCTTGGCGGCGCCCTCCGCTCCGCCGGCGATGCCAAGACGCCGCTCCAACTTGGCATTGCCCTCACGGTGTTGAACATCGTCTTCAACGTCATCTTGATCCGGGGGCTTGGACCGATCCCGGCGTTCGGCACCGCCGGCGCGGCGATGGGCACCGTCATCGCCGGTGGTCTGGTGGCCGTCTTCGCGTTCCAGCGGTTGATCAGCGGCAAGTGGGTGGTCGGATTCCCCCGGCATGAGGGATTCCGGCCGGATTGGACCATCATCCGGGCGCTCTTCAAGATCGGATTACCGACCGGCTTTCAGGGCGTGGCCATGAATGTCGGCGGGGTCTTGCTCCTCCGGTTCATCGGGTCGCTCGACCAGAGCGCCGAAGCCCAGGCGGCCTACGCCGTCGGGTACGGCCAGCTGTTCTCGCTGATAACCTGGACGTCGGTCGGGCTGATGGGGGCCACCGCCGCCGTGGTGGGCCAGAACATCGGGGCCAGGCAACCCGAGCGCGCCATCGCGGCGGTGCACGGCGCCGCGCGGATCGGACTGTCGGCGGCGGCCGTGCTGGCCGTGTTGTTCATCGCGATTCCCCGGGTCTTGCTCGGCGCCTTCGGCATGACCGATCCCGCGGCCGTGGCCATCGGGATCCGGCTGCTCCAGTTTCTGAGCGTCTCCGGGTTCTTCATTACGACGGCCCTGACCTACACCGGCGGTTTGCATGGGGCCGCGGATACCAAGAGCCCATGTTATATCTCAGTGGTGTCGCAGATCATCTTGCCCCTGGGCCTGCTGGCGGTCCTCGGGACGTTCCACAAACTCGAGCCATCCGACATTTGGATCGCGATCGTCATCGGCCACGCCACCCGATGCACCCTGTCGGTGCTGCGATTCCGCCAATCCCGGTGGCGATCCATCGCCGTCGACCTGACCACGAGGTAACCGATGCTCGCGGCCTTCGCGCTGTTCCTGCTCCAGACGTCGGACGTGTTGATCAAAGGCGGCACCATCATCGATGGTACCGGCGCCCCCCGCTACCGGGCCGACGTCGCGATCACCGGCGACCGGATTACCCGGATCGCGCCGGATCTCGATCCCGCCACGGCGAAAGTGGTGGTCAATGCCGCCGGATGGATCGTCGCGCCGGGGTTCATCGACAATCATGCCCATGTGGCCCCGACGATCGCCCAGTATCCGCTCCAGGAGAATTTCGTCCGCCAAGGGATTACGACCATCCTCGCGTCGCTCCACAGCACCGACCAGCCCTGGCCGCTCGGCCCCTACCTGGCCGGACTCCGGATGGCGCCTAACGTGGGGTTCTTTGCCGGACACACTTGGATTCGAAAGCAGGTGATGGGCCTCGCCAACCGGGCTCCCACGGCAGCCGAACTCGATTCGATGCGAGCCATGGTTGACCGTTCGATGGCGGAGGGGGCGCTCGGGCTGTCCACCGGCCTCGAATATGTCCCGGCGTTCTATTCGACCACCGACGAAGTCATCGCCCTCGCCAAGGTCGCGGCCAAGTGGGGCGGCCTCTACGTCACCCACGTCCGCGACGAGGGCCCCGGCGCCCTCGCGTCGATGGAGGAGGTGATCCGGATTGCCCGCGAGGCCAAGATTCCCGCCCAGATCAACCACCACAAAGTGTCGGGCGCGGCCCAGTTCGGACTCTCGAAGCAAACCCTCGCGATGGTCGACCGGGCTCGGGCCGAAGGCCTCGACGTGAAGATCGACGCCTATCCGTACACGGCCTTCAGCACCTACTCGGACATCATGTTCCCGGCGTGGTCGCTCGCCGGCGGGCCGGCCGAGTTTGCCCGGCGGATCGCCGATCCGGCCACCCGCGCCAGGATCGAGACCGAGATGAAGCGGATTTTCCCCGAGCAGGCCGGCGACGGGCCGAAGAGCCTCCAGTTCCGCACTCTCGAAAAACACCCCGAGTACAACGGCCGCACCCTCGCCGACTACCTCGTCGACAGGAAGCTCCCGCCGACGATCGAGGCGGCGATCCCCGTGCTGATCGATTTGCAGCTCGAGGGCAGCTTCGACGCGATCTATCACTCCATGGACGAGGCCGACGTGATTCGGATCCTGACCTACCCGGCGTCGATGCTCGAAACCGACGGCGACCCGGTCGGATTCGGCCAGGGGTTCCCTCACCCCCGGACCTACGGCTCCTTCCCGCGCTTGCTCGCTCGCTATGTTCGAGAACTCAAGGTCTTGACGCTCGAAGACGCGATTCGGAAAATGACCTCGGCCCCGGCCGACCAGATCAACCAACCCGACCGGGGCCGGATCAAGGCGGGGGCGTTCGCCGATATCGTCGTCTTCAATTCGGAAACGATCCAGGACCATGCCACCTTCACCGACCCTCATCGGTTCTCGTCCGGCATCGTGCACCTCTTCGTCAACGGCCGGCCGGTCATCCGCCGGGGCGCCCTGACCGGCGAACTCCCCGGCAGGCCCCTGACCGGGCCGGCCCGTCCGCGCTGAGCCCGCTCCCAAACGCCGCTAACCACAGTACTTTTCAACCGAACCCTACTCCGAGCGCCCACGATGGCCATCATGCTCAAGGTCAACGGCCAAACCCGGACCGTCGACGCCCCCCCCGACATGCCCCTGTTGTGGGTCCTTCGAGACCTCCTTGATCTGCCCGGAACCAAGTTCGGATGCGGGGTCGGCCAATGCGGCGCCTGCACCGTTCACCTGAAGGGTGTGGCGATCAAGTCGTGCTCGATCCCGGTGTCGGCGGTCAAGGGCGCGGAAGTGACCACCATCGAAGGATTGTCCAGCACCGGGACCCACCCGCTCCAGGAGGCGTGGCAGGAAATCGACGTCCCGCAGTGCGGGTACTGCCAGGCCGGCCAGATCATGACGGCCGCCGCCCTCCTCGCTACCAAGCCAAAGCCGACCGACGCCGACATTGACCAAGCCATGAACGGCAATCTGTGCCGGTGCGCGACCTACCTCCGAATCCGCAAAGCCATTCATCGAGCCGCCGGTACCGCGGCAGACCGGTAAGGCAACGCCATGACGACGACGCACACTCGCCGGAGCTTTCTCCGGGTGACCGCGCTGGCCGGCGGAGGACTGCTCCTCGGCTCCTACTACGAACCCCTGGCCCGGCGAAACCGGCGCGGCTCGGCGGAACTCTTCGAGCCGAACGCCTATATCCGGATCGCTGCCGACGGGGCGATCACGATCATCGCCAAGAACCCCGAAGTCGGCCAAGGCGTCAAAACGATGCTCCCGATGCTGATTGCCGAGGAGCTCGACGTCGACTGGAAGGGCATCCAAATCCAGCAAGCCGACGCCGACCAGGCGAAGTACGGCCGCCAGTTTGCCGGTGGCAGCACCGCCACGCCGCTCCACTACGACGAACTCCGCCGAGTGGGAGCCGCCGCCCGCCAGATGCTGGTCGCCGCGGCCGCCGCGACCTGGGCCGTGCCTGAATCCGAGTGCACGACCGCCTCGGCCACGGTCTCCCATGCGGCCAGCGGCCGGAAACTCGGGTACGGCGACCTGGTGGCCAAAGCCGCGACCCTGCCGGCCCCCGAGCTCAAGAGCGTTCGGCTCAAAGACCCGAAAACCTTCAAGCTGATCGGCACGTCAGTACCCGGGATCGACAACCCGAAGATCGTGTCGGGACAGCCCTTGTTCGGCATCGACGTCAAGGTTCCGGGCATGCTCTACGCGGTGTTCGCCAAGTGCCCGGTGTTTGCCGGCAAGGTGGCGAGTGCCAATCTCGACGTCGTCAAGAAACTCCCCGGCGTGCGGCACGCGTTCGTCGTCGACGGCGGTACCGCGCTGAGCGGTCTGCTTGGAGGGGTGGCCATCGTGGCCGACCACTGGTGGGCCGCCGAAAGCGCCCGGCGGAAGCTCGTGGTCACCTGGAATGAGGGCGCCACCGCGACCCAAACCTCCCAGGGTTTCGCGGCCACCGCGGCCCAGTTGAGCCGAGGGCCCGGGGCCAAGGTCCTGCAGAACGACGGCGATGTCGACGCTGCCTTTGCTGGCGCGGCCAAGGTCGTCGAAGCGGCCTACTTCTATCCCTTCATTGCCCACGCCCCCCTCGAACCCCAGAACTGCACCGCCCATTTCAGCGGCGGGAAGCTCGAGATCTGGGCCCCGACCCAGAACCCGCAGCCCGGCCGGGAGTTGGTCGCCACGACTCTCAGCATTCCCCAGACCGATATCACCATCCACATGACCCGGGGCGGCGGCGGCTTCGGTCGCCGGCTTGCCAACGACTATATGGTCGAAGCGGCCTGGATCGCGAAGGAAGTCGGCGCGCCGGTCAAGCTCCTCTGGACCCGCGAAGACGACATGAAGCACGACTTCTACCGTCCCGCCGGGTTCCATTTCCTGAAGGGCGGCGTCGACGCCGCCGGCAAGCTGACCGCGTGGAAGAACCACTTCGTGACCTTCGGCGAAGGCGACCGGCTGGCCAGCAGCGCCGGACTCGCCCCGACGGAGTTTCCGTCCCGGTTCGTCCCGAACTTCCGGCTCGAACAGTCGCTGATGCCGCTCGGGGTTCCCACCGGGCCGCTCCGGGCCCCGGGCAGCAATGCGCTGGCCTTCGTGTTCCATTCGTTCATCGACGAGTTGGCTCACGCCTCGGGCCAAGACCCGGTCCAGTTCCGGTTGGACTTGCTGGGCCCGCCCCGGATGGTTGGAGGCGCCCAGGGGGGATATGACGCGGCCCGGATGCGCGGAGTCCTGGAGCTGGTCGCTCTGAAGTCAGGCTGGGGCAAGCGGACGGCGGCGAAGGGCACCGGCATGGGCGTCGCGTTCCACTTCAGCCACCGCGGGTATTTCGCCGAAGTCGTTGAAGTCGCCATGTCGGCCGCGGACACCTTCCGGATCACCAAGGTCTGGGTCGGCGCCGACGTCGGGAGCCAGATCATCAATCCGAGCGGGGCCTTGAACCAGGTCGAAGGTTCGGTACTCGACGGAATCAGCGAGGCGTTAGGCCAGGAGATCACCATTGACCGCGGCCGGGCCAAGCAGAACAACTTCTACGACTTCCCGCTCCTCCGGCTGGTCCAAGCCCCGCCGGTCGAGGTCCATTTCAAGCTGACCGACAACTCGCCCACCGGCATGGGCGAGCCGGCCTTGCCCCCGGTGGTTCCGGCGCTCTGCAACGCCATCTTCGCGGCCTCCGGACGAAGAGTCCGGAGCCTGCCACTCTCGAAAGAAGGTCTCAAATGGGGATGATGAACCGGCTGGCCCGAGCCACGTTTCTGGCGCTCGCCGCCCTGGCCATGGCCTGCGCCAAACCGCCGACCTACGATCTGGTGCTCCAAGGCGGGCGGGTCATGGACCCGGCATCCGGACTCGACTCGGTACGAAGCATCGGGATCACCGCCGGCAAGATTGCCGCGATGTCCGCGGAGCCGCTCAAGGGCACCGAGGTGATTGATGTGTCGGGACAGGTCGTGTCACCCGGGTTCATCGATCTCCACGCCCACGGCCAAACCACGAGCGACATGGAACTCCAGGCCCAGGACGGGGTGACCACCGCCCTCGAGCTCGAGGTCGGGGTCTATCCGGTCGATCCCTGGTATCGCTCCCGGGAGGGCAAGTCACCGCTCAACTTCGGCGCCACCGTGAGCCACATTGCCGCCCGGTTCTTCGTGTTCCACGGGATCGAGGTCGGCCATTGGCCCGTCAACCGAGCCAACGTCGCCAAACTGGGCGCCATGCCGGCCGGCGCGAACGAGCCGGCATCCGACGCCCAGACCGAGCAACTCGGCGGCGCGATCCGGCAAGGACTCGCCGACGGGGCGCTCGGCGTCGGATTCGGCATCAACTACTCGCCGGGGGCCACTCCCGCCGAGATCGAGGCCATGTTCGCGGTGGCTGCTGAAAAGAAGGTGCCGGTCTTCGTCCACACCCGGGCCTTCGGGATCGGCGCGATCCGGGAAGCAATCGGAGCCGCGAAGAAGACCGGCGCCTCGCTCCACATCGTGCACATCGGAAGCAGTGCCAGCCGGGACCTCCCGGCGGCACTGGCGTTGATCGACTCGGCGCGGGCCGCGGGGCAGGATTTGACCACCGAGGTCTATCCCTACACCGCGGCGTCGACGATGCTCGAATCGGCCCTCTTCAACCCGGGATGGCAACAGAACCTCGGAATCGACTATCCGGATCTTGGCTGGGCCGCCACCGGCGAGCGGCTGACCAAGGCAACCTTCGATAAGTATCGGAAAGAGGGCGGCTGGGTCATCATCTACATGATGAAGGACGAGTTCATCGAGAAAGCCATCGCGCACCCCGGTGTCATGATCGCGAGCGACGGCGTACCCTTCGTCAACGGCACCGGCCACCCCCGCGGCGCCGGCACGTTCGCGCGGGTGCTCGGCCACTATGTCCGGGAAAAGAAGACCATCGGCCTGATGGACGCGCTCGCCAAGATGACGATCCTCCCGGCCCGGCGCGTGGAGGGCATCGCCCCGGCCATGCGCACCAAAGGCCGGATCGCCATCGACGCCGACGCCGACATCACCGTTTTTGATCCGGCCACGGTCATTGACCGCGCCACGTTTGAAAAGCCGACCCAAGGTTCGACCGGCATTTCCAACGTGATCGTCGGTGGCACGTTCGTCGTCAAAGGCGGCCAACTCGTGAAGGGCGCCATGCCCGGGCGCCCGATCCGAACCGGCACCAGGGACAGTACTCCCTAGTTTTAAGGCTTAGCCTTCACCACTTCGCTGATCTGCAGCTCTCCGTCACCAATCGTGACGGAGACACGCTCCCCCGCCGCAGCGCCCGGTGGAATCCACTCGAAAGCCATGTCGCCGTCCATCGTTTCCTCGGGATGGGCACCGGCGGGCAGGTTCTTGGCATAGAAGGCGGCCACCTCCTCCACCGGATCCTTGATGCCAAAGAACCACGACTTGCTGGTGAAGGTGACCGGTCCGCCGATGTCGTCGTAATAGTTCCCGCCGGTCGTTTCTTGGAACTCGGCACCGTAGTACACTGGAACCGGCGCGGCGTAGACCGAGTTTTTCATCGGACTCTGGTCCGGATCGAGCCCAGCCTCCTTCGAATCGGCGTTTCGGCTCATCACGATCAACCCGGCCAATCCCGCAACACCCACCAACATGCCCCGCTGCATCCACGACATAACGGTCCTCCCCCGAAGACAGACCGCATTGACGTCCGAAGCGGGGGCTGAAAATGCAAGAGGCGGACCGACCCGCTGGAGAACGACCAACGGTTGGCCCGCCCACTGGAAAGCATAATTCACGATGAGTTAGGAAGGCTACGCTCCGGCAAAGACGTACCCGGCACCCCGCACACCCGGCAGCGTGCTCGGTCAGCACCAGCGACTTGGCCGGATCGAGCGTGCCGGCCAGGTGACGGTCCAGACGATCGCGTACGCCATCACAGGTCATCGATCGAGCGCCTCGCGAAGAAGTCGTCGAGCCCGGAACAGCTGGGCCTTGGAAGTGCCCACGGCGGTCCCGGCGAGCTCCGCGATTTCGGCATGCTGGTAGCCCTCCACGTCGTGGAGCACGAATACGGTCAGGGCGCCCGGCGGAAGGCCCGCAATGGCCCAGTCAAGATCGAGATGGAGCCCTGGGGTCGCTGGCCTGGCTTCAGGTTCAAGGTCGATCAAGTCACCCTCGGGACTGATCCGGCGGGTCCGGCGCCAAGCGCTTCGGCGGGCGGGCGGTGAGGACCACGTTGACCGCCAGACCATGCAGCCACGTGGCAAAGCTGCTCTCGCCCCGGAAGCTGGCGAGCCGCCCCCACGTCCGAACGAATGCATCTTGAGTGAGTTGGTTGGCATGGCTCGGGTTGTCCGCCAGCCTTGTCACGAGGGCGTAGATCCAACCAACGTGGGTCCGATAGGCCTGCTCAAAGGCGGTCTCGTCCCCGCCCGCGGCCGCCGCGACCATCGGGTCGACCGGTCGCTCGGTTGCGTCGGATTCCACGCCAGAGGCGCGCGCCAAGGGAATCGGAATGACCCAGGAAGTCACGGGAGCTTGGATGCCGGCCAAGGGTCAAGGGTTGATCCGGGAACTTACCGCCTCCACTCGCTCGGCGGGGGCGCGCCCTTGGCGCTATCTTATCCGCTCCCGTGACCACACTCCTTCGAAAACTCACCTCCCGACGAACCCTCCTCGCCGTCGGTGCCCTCCTCCTGGCCTGGTGGGCTTGGTCCCGGATCAGACCGACCGCCCTGGAGACGGTTCTCGTGGAACGGCGCGAGCTCGTCCAATCGGTGGTCGCCACCGGCCGAGTCCGGAGTCTGTCTACCGCGCGTCTGGGTTCCGCGGTCTCCGGCACCGTCAACCGGGTCGCGGTCCGGGAAGGCGACCGGGTCCGTCCCGGACAGGTCCTCCTCCAACTCGACGATGCCGAGGCCCGGGCGCAGCTGCTCCAGGCCGAGGCCGCTCGTCGCCAGGCCGAAGCCGGGCTAGCCGGTATCGGGGAGGTCCGAGCCCTGGTGGCCGCGGCCAACCTCCGCTCGGCAGAAGTGGCCTTTCAGAAGGCCGAACTCGACTATCAGAGGACCCAACGGCTCGTGGCCGCAGGCGCCACGTCGACCGAGCAGCTCGACCTCGCCAATCAGGTCCTCGCCGCCGCCCGCAGTCAGCGGGATATCGCCATGGCCCAGACAGACGCTACCGCCGGCGGCGGATCGGAGCGTCGGGGGTCGGAAGCGACGCTCGCGGAGGCAGTGGCCGCCGTTGCCCTGGCCCGAGCCCGGCTCGCCAACACCCGGATCACCGCGCCGGGTGCCGGCCGGGTCCTGACCCGCGACGTCGAGCCGGGCGATGCGATCCAGTCGGGTCGGGTGGTCCTGACGTTGGCGCTCGACGGAACCACCCAACTGGTGGCGGTGCCCGATGAAAAAGACGTCGCCCGGCTTCGCGAAGGCCAGCCGGCCACGGCTTCGGCCGAGGCATTCCCCGAACAGACCTTCGCCGCCCGGGTGGTGTACGTGGCCCCGGCCATCGATCCGGAACAGGGCACGGTCGAAATCCGGCTCGATGTCGACAGTGTGCCGGCCTACCTCCGGCCGGACATGACGGTGTCGGTCCAGGTCGAAACCGCCCGCCGGCCCAATGCCCTGGTCCTCCCGTCGAGCGCCATTCGTGACTTGGTCACCCCGGCGCCGTGGGTCATGGTCATCCGGGACGGCCTGGTGGTTCGCCTGCCGGTCACGTTAGGCATCCGGAGCGAGCAGTCGGCTGAAATTCTGACGGGCCCAGCCGAGGGCGACCGGGTCGTCGGCGCCGGCGCCCGGAGCGCCGTTGTCGGGATGCGGGCCCGGCCCAAGGCCTGACCGGCATGAAGTTCGAGTGGTTCGTCGCGCTCCGGTTCCTCCGGGAGGGCCGCACCCAGACCGCCCTGATCCTGACCGGAGTGGCCGTCGGGGTCGCCACGATCGTGTTCCTGTCGGCCCTGATCAACGGCCTCCAGGAGAGCATCATTTCGAGGACGTTGGGCAATCAGGCTCACATCGTGGTCCGGCCGCTCGAGGAGATTCCCCGGCCGGTCGGTCTCGACTCCGTCGACGGCGCCGATGCCCGGATCATCCGACCCCCGCAGCGGATCCGGTCGGTCCGCCAATGGCAGCAAGTGGCCGCGATCATCGCCGCGACCCCGGGGGTGGTTGCCGTGGCGCCGACGGTCAATGGGCCGGCCTTCGCGCTCCGCGGCAACGGCACCAAGGCCGTCGCAATCCGCGGTCTCGATCCGGAAGCGTACTCCGCCATCGTCGACCTGAAAGCCCGCCTCGTCGACGGCACCTTGTCGATCAATGGTTTTCAAGCGGTGATCGGGGTCGAACTGGCCCGGGCCCTCGGCGTCACCATCGGCGACAAACTCCGCCTCCTGGTCGGATCCGGAACGACCGCCATCTACACGGTGGTCGGCACCATCGACATCGGCAACAAGGATCTCAACGAACGATGGGTCCTGGTCCCGCTCCGCGCCGCCCAGACTCTGTTCGGCCTCGATGGCGGGGTCTCCACCATCGAGGTCAAGGTCGATCAGATCTTCGAGGCCGAGCCGATCGCCAAGGCCATCGGCCAGCAAACCGGGCTGCTCTCGGAAAGCTGGATGAGCAGCAACTCCCAACTCCTGGTCGGCCTCCGGTCGCAAAGCGCCTCGAGCAACATGATCCAGACCTTCGTGATCCTGGCCGTGGCGCTCGGCATCGCCAGCGTGCTCGCAGTGACGGTGGTCCAGAAGTCGAAGGAGATCGGCATCATGATGGCCTACGGGACGACCCGGGCAAAGATCCTCCGGATCTTCCTGTTTCAGGGTGGCCTGGTCGGCCTCTTGGGATCGGTGGCCGGCGTCCTGCTCGGCATCGGCCTCGGCGCGTTCTTCGCGAGTCTGGTCAAGAATCCCGATGGGAGCGCCACCTTCCCCGTCGAACTCAAGCTGGGCCTCTACCTTCGGGCGTCGGCCACCGCCACCATCACGGCCCTGCTCGCCGCCTACCTCCCGGCCCGGCGCGCCTCTCGCCTCGACCCCGCCGTCACGATCCGCAATGCCTGATCCGATTCTGGCGCTCGAGGGCCTGACTAAAGACTACGGCTCCGTCGTCATCACCCGGGCCCTCCGCGGGATTGACCTCGTAGTGGAGCGGGGCGAATTCGCGGCGCTGACCGGCCCGTCGGGGTCCGGCAAGAGCACCTTGCTCAACCTGATCGGGCTGCTCGACCAGCCGACCGCTGGCCGCCTGGTCATGGCGGGTACCGATACCGGAACGCTCGACCCCAATGGCCTGGCCCGGTTTAGAGGCCAGACCATCGGCTTCGTGTTTCAGTTCCACCATTTGTTGCCGGCCTTCACGGCGGTTGAAAATGTGATGTTGCCGGGTTTCGCGCAGACCGGTTCCATGGGTGCCGAACTCCGGCAAACCGCCGAGCGCCTGCTCGATGACGTCGGCCTGGCGGACAAGCGGAATTCCCCGCCGGCCCAACTCTCGGGGGGGCAACAACAGCGGGTTGCGATTGCCCGGGCCTTGGCCCTCTCGCCCGCCCTGGTCTTGGCCGACGAACCCACCGGCAATCTCGACCAGGAATCGGGCGAGCAAGTCCTCAAGCTGCTCCGCCGGCTCAACCAGGAGCGAGGGATCACCTGCATCATCGTCACCCACGACGACCGGTTGGCGGCCCAGTGCGACCGAACCATCCATCTCGTCGACGGCCTCGTCGACTACGACCGCCGCAACTCACCCCCGGGCCTGACGCCCCAGTAATGCCGGATGGCGTGCCCAATGACCGGCGCGCCGCGGAACCAGCAGAAGACCACCGCCGCCCAAGCGGTCACCTGGAACACCGCAACCATCCCGGGAACTCCGCCCAAAGCCTGGGCCAGCGCCAACCCGCAGAAGGTCGTGGTCTTCGTGATGGTGTAGCCGATCCGCATAAACGGCGAGGTCACCAAAAAGCGCCCGAGCGGAGTCTGGTGTCCAGCAAACGGCGCGGTACCCTGCCCGACCCAAAGAGATCGAAACGCGTCGGTCAGGATGGTCCGGGCGATCACCAAGAGCGGGATCGCCAATGGAATCATCCCGAGGTCGGTAAAGCAGAGCCAGAGGACCAACTCGTAGGTCCGGTCGGCCGCGATATCGAGGACGCCTCCGAAGAGACTGGTCTGCCCGGTCTTTCGGGCCAGCACGCCATCCACGGTGTCGAGGGTCAGCCTGACGAACAACAGGGCCACCGCGGCCAGCCGAATCGGCGGCGACCCAAAGTAGAACACCAGCACGTTGACCAGCAGCAGCGGAAACCGCGACAGGGTAATCCAGTTGGGGAGCACGGGACGCCTCGGGGTGAGAGAACCACCCGGAAGTACGCCCGTACCAGTGACCTTGGCGTGACCCGGAAGCCAGCGTTGGAAGTTGCCCCTCCTGGGCTCGACCCCGCCGCGCCAGCGAGGGAACGGGCCCGGAGGGGAAACGAACAAAGCCGCCTCGCGGCGGCTTTGGAAGTTGCCCCTCCTGGGCTCGAACCAGGACTCTTCTGATCCAGAGTCAGACGTGTTGCCAGTTACACCAAGGGGCAATGATGTGGAGCGGAGGGGGATCGAACCCCTGACCTCTGCAGTGCGATTGCAGCGCTCTCCCAACTGAGCTACCGCCCCGGACAGGCGACTAAGCTAGTGACCTCGCCCGAACCCGTCAACCGGGGATCAGCCCCGACCGGCATCTCTATCTCATTGTCTGACAATGCGATAGAAACATTAAGTAGGCTGAAGGGGCAAAAAAACGAGCGGTGAGTGGGAACCGGTTCGGGGGGAACTTAGTCCTATAGCCCCGTCCCTAGCTCTCCCCTCACCGCTGCTCTTGGAATGCAACTACCTCCATAGCAATTGTTGGGCCCCAATCGACGTCTGGTTGGCAAAACAATACCCATCATACATTTATATGGACTCCACCCACCGCCCATCGACTCGACACCATCCGGCGATCCGGCAGGAATGCCACGAACTAGGCATGGACCGCCAGAATGGCCCTCGGCCCACGACCCCAGCTGCCGGGTAGCGCTTCGGCCGCGCTCAGGGATAACATGCCGTCACTATGGTTGACTCGCTCCGAATTCACGCCGCCGAAGAGCCCGGTCCCCGCCGCGCCGGCGAGTTCGTGCTCTACTGGATGCAGGGCGTCACGATGCGTTCCCGGGCCAACTTCGCCCTCAACTTCGCGATCGAGCAAGCCAACCAACTCGGCCTCCCGATCTTGGTGTACCAAGGCCTCCGGCACGACTATCCGTGGGCCAGCGACCGGTTTCACACCTTCATCCTCGAATCGGCCATCGATCTCTATCATGGCTTCGCCGAACGGGGCATCCGGTACGCGTTCTACCTCGAAACCCAAACCGAACAGGCCCGCCGCACCCACTCCGAATCACCGCTCACGGCCTTGGGCCGCCGGGCCGCGCTCGTGGTGACCGACTTCTTCCCGACGTTCATTCAGCCGCGCCAGTTGAAGCGGCTCCGCGACCGACTCGACGCACCCGTGGTGGCCGTTGATTCCGCCACCGTGGTCCCGCTCCAGTTCCATTCCAAAGAATACCTGGTGGCCCGATCGATTCGGCCGGTGTTGATGGAGGCCCTGCCCCACCATCTCTACCCGGTCGAGAATCCCGACCCCCTCATTCGCCGCCCGATCGAGATTCCGTTCGACGAGCCCTTAAACGGAAACAGCACCACCCAGGACATCCAGTCGTTGGTGGCGAGCTGTGACATCGACCACGCCGTCGGGCCGGCGTCGGCAACTCCCGGGGGCGAACGCGCCGCCCGAGCCCGGCTCCACGATTTCGTCACTCACGGACTGCCCCGCTACGACCAGCGGGGCGACCCGAATGTCGAGGCCACGAGCCGGCTGTCCGCTCACCTTCATTTCGGTACCATCAGCATCCAGGAAGTGCTGCTCACCGCCAGACAAGCCGGCCCCGGCAGCCAATACGCCACGTTTCTCGATCAGGCCCTCACCTGGCGCGAACTGGCGCACAACCTCGTCTTCCGGAACCCCAAACACCGCACCCTGGCCGTGGTTCCCAACTGGGCCCGAAAGGAATTGGACGACCACTCCGAAGACCCCCGACCCGCCCTCTACTCGGACCGAGACCTCGAGGCGGGCCGGACTCACGACGAGTTGTGGAATGCGGCGGAGCGTTCCCTGGTCCACCACGGGGAGATCCACAACTATGTCCGAATGCTCTGGGGCAAGTCAGTCCTGATGTGGACGAAGGACGCCGCCGCCGCACTCCGAATTCTCGAACACCTGAATCACAAGTACGCGCTCGACGGCCGGGACCCGAGTTCCTACGGCGGGATTCTTTGGTGTTTCGGGAAGTACGACCGTCCGTTCTACCGCCGGCCGATCTTCGGCACGGTTCGGTATATGAGCCTGACGGCAGCGGCCAAGAAATTCGATGTCCCGGCCTATGTGGCCCGGTTTGCGGCGCCCGGAGCCAAATAGCGGACGTTTCGGTTATATAGTCGGAACCCGCCGGAGCTACTGTGTTCCCGCCTCCAACCGCGGGACACAACGATGATCTGGCATTCGGGCATCTGGACAGTAACCCTGTGGACCGCTGGGCGGATCCCGTCGTTCGTGGCATTCGGCACCAAGCGGGTCGACGCCAGCCTCTTGGGCCGCCTCGTCCTGGATCGGTGGCGGGACATCCCGACTCGTTTTCCCGAGCTGATTGTGGATGAGTTCGCGATTCTGCCGGACCGGTTCCGGGCTCTCGTCCACATCTCGAGCCTTCGGCGCCTGGAGCGAGCGGTCCTCTGGTTCAAGGCCACGATCGGCCGGGAAGCGCGGGTCACGGCACTCCCGTGTCCCAATCACCTTTGGGAGACCGGCGCCGAGCTGCAACCGGTGGCGGCGGCCGAAGAACTGGCGAGTTGGCGGCGCCGGATTCGAACCGGACGGGCCCTCGGTTTGTCGGGTCGGCTCCCCGACGACGACGGATGGTACCCAAACGGGCGCCCCCCGGTAGATTTCCGCCGCCTCGCTGCAGAAGGCTCCCTCAAGGGGACCGAGCGGCAAAGGTGACGGCCCTATTGAACCTGATCGGCTAGCCGGCGGAACCGCCCCGGTCCGGAAACGGCACGTCCACCGCCATGCCGTCACGGGCAATACTCACGGTCGGGAAGATCGCTCGGGCCTCGTCGATCAACTCGGGCGCCTCCCGGCTGTACCGGGCGCTGATATGGGTCAGCACCAGACGTTTGACGCCGGCATCGCGCGCCAATTCGGCCGCCTCCCCCGCAGTACTGTGCCCGGTTTCAATGGCCCGTTGGCGCTCGTCCGACCCGAAGGTTGCCTCGTGAATCAATAGATCGGCGCCCCGAGCCGCCTGCCTAACGCCCTGGCAGGGCCGGGTGTCGCCCGAGTAAACCACCGTCCGGCCCGGCCGGGGCGGCCCGACAATGGCATCCGGCGGCACGACCCGGCCGTCCGGCAGGGTCACCGGCATCCCCCGGTGCAATTGCCCCCAGAGAGGGCCCTCGGAAACCCCTAACGACTTGGCCACCTCGGGATCGAATCGGCCCAGCCGGTCGCGCTCCACGAGCGCATAGCCCACGGTGTCGATCCGATGCTCGGTTTCGAACACGGCGATGTCGTATTCTTTCCGCTTCAGCCGGTCACCCGGCTTCACTTCGATGATGTCCACCGGGAACTTGGTCCGCTCGACCCCGACGGAGAGGGCGTGCGTAATGATTCGCTGGGCGTGCTTCGGCCCGTAGAGGGTGACGCCATCTTTCCGGTCGAGCAGCCCCATGGTACGGAACAGGCCGATGACGCCAAGGAGGTGGTCGGAGTGATAGTGGGAGAAGAAGATTTCGGAAAAGCTGAACCCGACGCCGTAGCGCATCATCTGGCGTTGGGTGCCCTCGCCGCAGTCGAACAGCATCATTTCGCCCTCGCGCATCAGCGCCAGGCCGGAGACGTTGCGTTCGACGGTTGGACAGGCCGCGCCGGTCCCAAGGAAAGTGACCCCAAGCATCGCGGCAAATTAACCTCGGCGGGCGCTAGATCAGAACATCGACCTGCTGGGCAATGGCGGTGGGGCCGTTCTCGTTGAGGTAGATCCCCGACCGGGACAGCGTCGCCACGGTCTGGTTGGACCCATCGGTGAACCGGTACGGCGTCGCCACCGACCCGGTAAAGATCGCCCCGACCCCCCGGTTCGTCAGGGTGTCGGCCGTCAGGCCGGTGGCGCCCTGGTCGACCAAGGCCAAACGGCTGAAGATGCTATCGCCCTCGTCGATGAAGCCATTCCCGTCCTCATCGTACCCGGCCAACTCAGCGAACCCGTTGCCGCTCTGTCCCACCAGTGCCGTGGCGGCATCGATCCGACCGTCGCCGATCCGGGCCACCAGCCGGTCGATCCGGTCGGCCAACTTCTCGTTGTTGCCCTCCCCCGGGCGGCCCTCGAAGTACCGCTTCAGGAGCTTGGCCAACTTCTCGAGATCGTGATCCCAGCTCGCCCCGCGGACAAACGAGTCCTCGGCGGGTCGAACGGCCACGGTGAGCCACTCCCGAACCAAGTGGGCGGCCTCGAACCGATGGGCGCTGCTGAGCTGAATGTTCGACGCGACGATCTGCATGCCACGGAGTATCGGCGTGGCACGCGGAGGCTTGAGGGAGGTTTAGAACGCCTTGATTTGGATGGTGATCTTCCCGGGGTGTTTCTTGAGCTCGTCCACCAGCTCCTTGACGGAGGTGGCCACTTTGGTCAACTCCGCGTAGAGTGCGGTATCGGTGACGAACTTGCCAAGGGTGCCCTGGCCCCGATTGATCTTCTGGAGCAGGCTGTCGAACCGGGCCGCCGTCACCGCAAATTCGTGGCTGGTTGACGACAGGTTGGTCATCAGGGTATCGGTCATTCGGAGCGTGGTCGGCAGACTGGCGGCGGCCAGGGTTGAGTCGAGATGGGCCGTCAGGGTTTGGAGCTGCCGCATCGTGGCCGCGAGATCGCCCACGGGGCCGGATTTGGTATTGGTATAGACCCCCATCATTCGCTGCATTGCCGACAGGGTCGCATTCAAGTTGTCGGCCAGCTTCTGGTTGGCGATCTCGCTGAAACCGGTCATCGCCTCTTTCGCCTTGTCGCCTAACTCGGTGCCGAGCTCCATCAAACCCTGACCGACCACACCCTGAATCGTGGCCCCTGGGGGCAACGGCTCACTCGAATTGCCGGGGTGAAAAAGGATCAGGGCATCGCCCATCAGGCCGGCCGATCCGAGTTTGGCGGAGGCGTCGATTTTCGGCTGGACGATCGGCTTGACGCTCAGCGTGACGACGACCTTGCCGACGCCTTCGAAGTCGATCCGGTCGACCGAGCCGAGATTGACCCCCGACACCCGCACTGCGGAGCCCCGCTTGAGGGTGCCGACGTCAGCGAAGGCGACCCGGACCTGACTGCCGGAGCTGGAGAAGCTCCGACCCTTGAGCCACGTGGTCCCGGCCATGAACAGGCCGATCCCACCGAGGACCAGCAACCCAACCGTTACTTCTTGTTTGTGATGAAGATCCATAGTCCGCTCAGGCTGCCTCGTCGGTCTCGAAATCTCGTTCCAGGAATGCCCGCACCTCGGCAATGTTCGACGCCTTGAATTCCTCAGGCGTTCCTTGCAACACAATCCGGCCCTCACTCAGCAGCGCCACCCGATCGGCCACCCGGAAGGCGCCTCGCACGTCGTGCGTCACCATCACGCTCGTGATCCCGAGTTCACCGGCTAGCCGCTTGACCAGGCGGTCGATGATGTCCGAGTTGACCGGATCGAGCCCGGAGGTCGGTTCGTCATACAACAGGTACTTGGGCTGGCCGGCAATCGCCCGGGCAATCCCAACCCGCTTCCGCATCCCGCCGGACAGCTGGGCCGGGAACTTTCCCTGCGTCTCCGGGGCCAGGTTGACCAGCCGCAAGCACTCCCCAACCCTGGCCCGGCAGAACATCTCGTCGCTGTAGTGCTTCTGATCGACGATGCCGAGCCGGATGTTTTCGTAGACATTCATCGAGTCGAAGAGGGCGCCGTTCTGAAACACATACCCGATCCTCATCCGAAGCTCGGCCAGGTCATCGCGCCGAAGCAGGGCCACGTTCTTGCCGTCGACCAGGATCTGCCCGGCGTCCGGGTGGATCAGGCCGTTGATGTGCTTGAGCAGCACACTCTTCCCGGTACCCGACGGCCCCATCAGCGCAACCGTCTCGCCGTCGGCGACCGTGAAGTCGACGCCGCCGAGCACCACCTGCTCGCCGAACCGTTTCTTGATGCCCCGGAGCTCGATCATTAGTTGAGAAGCAGGCGCGCCAACGTGGCGTTCAGTAACAGGATGACCACCGAACTGGCCACGACCGCGGCCGTGGTGGCCCGACCCACGCCTTCAGCCCCCTGCTTGGTGTTGAATCCGACGTAGCACGAGATCAAGCTGATGGCGCCACCGAAAAAGAAGGCCTTGATGACCGAGTAGTACCCGTCGAAGGTCCGGTAGAAATACTGGGCGCCGTAGGCGAAATCCTCGTCGGTAACCGGCAGCACCCGCTTGACCGCGTACCACGCCACCACCACCGCCACCACATCGGCGATGACCACCAGAATCGGGACCATCAGGAAGCCCGCCAGGACCCGCGGAATGATCAGGTGCGACGCCGGCGAGCGGCCCAGGCTTTCCAGGGCATCGATTTGCTCGGTAACCCGCATCGTGCCGAGCTCGGCGGCGTAGCGGGCTCCAATCCGGCCGGCCAAGACCAGGCCAACCAGGACCGGCCCCAATTCCAACACGATGTTGGTGACGATCAGGGTACCCAAGACGTAGAGCGGCAGGCTGGTTTGCCACTGATAGCCGGATTGGAACGCCGTCACGGCCCCGGCAAACCCGGCAACCACCAGCACGATCAGCAGGCTTCCGACCCCGATATTGGCGCACTCGGTAACCGTCCGGGGGATCCAGACCCGCCACTCCCGAAACCCCCGGACGATCTCGGCGCACATGGCGCTGAACCGCCCGAGATGTGCCAGACCGGTAAGGACGACCCGGCCAACCAGCCGGGGAACCCCAAGCACCGCTGTTGCCATGGCTATATCTTGCCCCCCCATGCCATCGAAGTCCACCCTAACCGCCTTTCGGCGCCGGATCGTGGCCTGGTTCCAGAAGCACGGCCGAGACCTGCCGTGGCGCCAGACGAGAGACCCCTATCGGGTTCTGGTGTCCGAAATCATGCTCCAGCAGACCCAGGTCAGCCGGGTCGAGGGCTTCTACCACCGCTTCCTGGCGGAATACCCCGACCTCGGCACGTTGGCCGCAGCCACTCCGAGTATGGTGAGGGAAAGTTGGGAGGGACTCGGCTACTACCGCCGCGCCACCAACCTGCACCGGCTGGCCCAAACGGTCGTTACCGAGCGGGACGGGACCATCCCGAGCAACGTCGACCAACTGCGCGCGCTTCCAGGGGTCGGCCGGTACACCGCCGGAGCGGTGGCGAGCTTTGCCTTCGAACAAGCCGAACCCGCCGTCGACACCAACGTGGCCCGGGTCCTCAAACGAGCCTTTCACCCCCGAGCCGGCGCCACAGCCCGAGACCAACAAAAACTGTGGAGCACGGCTGCCGCCCTGGTTCCCCGCGCCGGCGCGACCGCCTGGGCCTTCAATCAAGGCCTCATGGAGCTCGGCGCCCTAGTATGCACCGCCCGCCAAGCCCACTGCCCAATCTGCCCCGTCAAACCCCTCTGCTCCACCGGCCGCCGAGTGCCGAGCGTCACGGCCTCCCCATCGCCCCGGCGTAAAGCGCCAGCAGGCCAAGCAACCCGGAAATCATCCCGAACCGGGCCTGCTTCTTCCGGAGCGCGTCGAACAACGCGGGCTGGGCCACCGGATCGACTCTGACGAGCTTGCCGGCGCCCGGCACCAGCACCAACAGGGTGATCAGCGCGGCCAGGAGGCCGGTGCCTTGCATCGCCATCAGCCAGTGGCTTACCCCGGCCAGCGTCGGGCCGCCGTACATCATGAGCGACAGCACCAGCCCCGACACGACCGCCAGCAGCGCGCCCGGCAGCACCAACGCCTGATAGATGGCCGCCAGCATCCGCATGGCGGTGCCGAGATTCTCGCGGGGCTCCCGCTTCGAGGCCAAGCCCACGAACATGGCGGAGAACCCGCCGCCTAACCACATGGTAAAGCCGGCCAGGTGGGCCAAAATCCAGAGATGTCTCAAGGAATGATTCCGCTGAAGTCGGCCGCGTCGATCGGTTGCCGGCCCGCAATGCCGGCGTCGACCTCGTGCCAGTGAGTGATGTGTGCTTCGCTCAATTTCCAACACAAAAAGACCAACCGGTCGTCCCGGAGCGCATAGAAGTCGACCAGGCCGTCTTCGAACCCTTTGAACTGGCACCCGACGGCTTCGAGTTCGAGCAGACCAGCGTTGATCCGGGCCGCCGCGTCGGTGACCCGGCCGCGGCTTAGAAGCAGATCGTCCGTTTCGCCGGTGTCGGCGCGACTCGCGGCCGCCAACACTTCGTACCCGGCCACCGCCTCCCGCCATCCCTCGTACTCAACCTTGAGATCGGCCAGAATCTTCCGCAGAAACGGGAGGGTCCGTTCGGCTTCGTCGACGGAATAGATTTTCAATTCGGCCACCGTCATGCCTCCGGATCGGGGGGACCCACCCCCAATCATCGACCCGTCCAACCGGTCGGTCAAGCCGGGCGGCCCAGCGCGAGGCGGGCCACATCGTCTTTCCGGATCCGGCTGAGCCGGCGGTGAACCTCGGCCACCGAGAGTCCGGCCGCGAGCCGCGCGGCAATGACCGCTCCCATCGAGGTCCCGACCAACCGGGTCGGGATGATCCCATTTTGGGCCAGGACCTCGAGCGCCCCGAGATGGGCCGCCGCCTTGGCGCCGCCTCCCGAAAGCACCGCCGTCACCGCCTTCTTCATCAGGACCGGCGGGCCTCGTACTGGGCTTGGGCCGCCTGGTACCGGGCGTGTTCTTCCGCGGTTTCGGGGACCAGCCGGGGCACCCGGCACGACTTGTGGTTGCGGTCGATCGCTACGAACACCACCCGGGCGGTGTGGGTATGGACCCGGGCCCCGGTCGCGATGTTCTCGGAGTAGACCTGCACCGTGATCGACATCGAACTATTGCCGACGAAGTCGACCGTGGCGAGGCAGGTGACCAGGGCCCCCACCGGGATGGCGTGGTGGAAGTCGAGCCGGTCGATCGACTTCGTGACTGCGGGCCCCCCGGCATGGCGCATCGCGGCGACCGCGGCCGCTTGGTCGACCAAGGCCATCAAGTCGCCGCCGAAGAGGTCGCCGAGGACGTTTTGCATGTGCGGCATGACGAAGGTGCTGATTTCGCCCTTCGAGAACGCCATTGGATGGGATTCCGGCATCGTCAGTAGTCCACCGGGCGAAGATAGAACTCGCCGATGGCGGTGGGCGACAACATGGCCACCGTCGGAAGCTTTCGCTTCCAGTGGGTCGAGTCGAGCCGGCGCTTGACCGTGACCACTTCCGCGGCCGAGAAGCCCAGCTGCTCGATCGCTTCGCTCGAATATCCCGACAACACCCAGTGCAAGATCAGATCGGCCCGGGCGTAGCTGATCCCGAAATCGCCTTCGTCGGTCTGGCCGGCCACCAAGTCCGCGGTCGGCGCCTTGTCGACGATGGCGGCGGGAACGCCAAGATGGCGTGCCAAGGCCCAGACCTGGGTCTTGAAGAGATCGCCGATCGGGTTGACCGGCGGCGAATCGTCGGCGTGCCAGGTGAAATACCCGAACAACCGTTCCGTCTTGTTGCCGGTGCCTAACGGGATTGCCCGGGTGGCCGCCGAGAGATCGAAGAGCGTGATCATCCGCATCCGGGCCATGATATTGCCAAGCCGGGCCGGCGGGGGCCGCTCGCCCAAGGCCGACGCCAGTCCGTCCACACCGGCCGTGATCTCAATCGTCCTCGATTGGATGCCGAGTGCCCCGATGACCAGGTCGGCGTGGGAGAGACTCTCCTGGCTCGACGACCGGTACGGCATCCGAACCGCGGTGACCTGTTCGGGTCCAAAGGCTTTGGCCGCGAGGTACGCCACCACCGCGCTGTCGACCCCGCCCGACAAGCCCAGCACCACCCGTTCGAAGCCGCGGCGTCGGGTCACCTCATCCTTCAGGAACTCGACCAGCCACCGCTCCGTGAGGTCGGGATCGATGGCCAGGGGGTCGTCCTGCCGGGGCGGCATGGCCGGGCGGTCCGGGCGCCGGACGGGGTTGGCCGCCCCGGGCTCCGGCGCCGCGGCGAGCGACTCGAGCAGATGAGGCAGATGGGTTTCCAAGTCCGAGAGCAACGGTTCTTCCGCGCGGGCCCGGGTAATCTCGTCCAGGTCCAACGCGACCGACGTCACCGCTGCCTCGAAGATCGGAGCCCGGGCCAAGACCGCCCCGCGGGGATCAACCACCACCGACCCGCCCGGAAAGGCTTTGCCGCCTTCGAATCCCACCAAATGGGCCACCACGACAAACACCCCGTGCTCGGCCGCGATCGATTGGGCCACCCGTTCCCAACGGAGGGTACTTTCGGGCCGGCCGTCTCCCTCAGCGCTTGGCTGGATGCCCCGAGCCGGGCTGGCGCTCAGAATGATGATGACCTCTGCCCCATCGAGCGCGGCAATGGTCGGAACCAGCGAATGCCAGGCGTCCTCGCAGACCAGCACAGCGGCCCGACACGCCCCGAGGTCGAAGGCCTGGACCGAGCGCCCCGGCTCGACAAACCGCTCCTCGTCGAAGACCCCGTAAGTCGGAAGAAAGATCTTCCGGTGAACATGCTTGACCCCGGCCTCGGGGCCGCCGAGCCGGACGACCAGGGCGGAATTGTAGAGCCGAGTGTTCCAGATCTCGTAGAAACCGCAGACCAGATCGAGCGGCGGCAGGCCGGCGGCCAAGTGCTCCGCGGACAGGTCCGCGAAGAGCTGCTCGGCGCTGACGGCCAGCTCCTTGACGCCGCCCTCGACGAAGTAGCCCGTCAAGGCCGTCTCCGGGAGGACCACCAGATCGGGCACCTCGGCTCCCGTGGCCAACTCCGCCAAGAGTTGGCCCACCTGGGCCAAGTTGGCGCGGTAGGCGGCCTTCCGGGGCCGAAATTGGGCGAGAGCAATCCGAAGCATGGCCGGTAAGGTAAGGTGGGCGCTAATCTTCAGGAATGACGAATCCACTCGACGCGCTCGCGGGCGTCGCCAACGCGGCGGCCCCCCTCCCCAACCTGGTGACCGGCGGCCAGCCATCGGAAGGACACCTCGAGGCGCTCAAGGCGGCCGGGGTGACTGTCATCCTCGACATCCGGGATCCCATGGAGCCCCGCCCGTACGACGAGCCGGCGGCCACCCGGCGGTTGGGGTTGGAGTACATCAACATCCCGGTCACCGCCGATACCCTGGATGACCCCACGCTGGAACGAATCCTCGAGGTGGTGCGCTCCAACGCGGGCCGGCCGCTCCTGTTTCATTGCGCCAGCGGGAATCGGGTCGGCGGGGCGCTGGTGCCGCATTTCATCCTCGACCATGGGATGACCGAGGACGACGCGATTCAGGCCGCCATGCGGATTGGCCTTCGCGGCGCCGAGATCCTCGAATGGGGCCTCGACTACGCCCGCCGGCACACCCCTTGAAACGTAAAGCGCCCCGGTAACCCACCGGGGCGCTTCACTCCTTGAACTCGTCGCCGATTAGGCGGGCGGACGCTCGCGGGGGCGTCGGGGCGCGTCGTTGTTCCGCGGTTGAGCCGGCGGCGGCGCGCTTTGCCTCGGGGGATCCACGCGCGGGGGTGGATTGTTCCGAGGACCGTCGTTGTTCCGGGGCCGGTCCTCGTTCCGGGGCCGCTCCCGAACTTCCGGTCGGCTCTCGCGCGGCTCCACTCGTCGGCCGTTGTCGTTCCCCCCATCGCTGGCCCGCCGAGCGGGCCGGTCGCCGAAATCCACCGGGCCCCGAGGAGTGCCCCGATCCCGTTCGACAATCGGTCCTCGATCTTCAACCGCGGGCGAACGGCGACCGCGGGGCCGGCCGATATCAATGTTGGGCGCCACCCGGTCGCCGGACGGCCGGCCACCGAAGCCCCGATCGCCATCGGCCGGGCGACCACCGGGAGTCCGGGGTCGGTAGTCGATGACCGGACGGCGCCCACCGCCACCGATCGAGCCACCGCCCAACGATCCCGATCGGCCGGGAGCGGCGTTGCCGGTATTATCAGTGCCGCGCCGAACGATGGTGTAGCCCCGCGGACGGCCGGCCAGCACCGGATAGCGAGCCACGGACCCGCCATAGTAGCGGGGGTTCCGGTACCAATTGCGGCCCCAACTACCATATCCGCCGCCGTATCCGTTGTACCCGTAGTAACCGGAACCATAGCCGCCGTACCACCCGCCCACCGGGTAGGAGCGGCACCCGAACAGGCTCGGGCGATTCCAAGGATCGCAATAGTAGTCGTCGATGTAGCCGTAGGGCCGGGGATGCCACCAGTTGTTCGCCACCGTTACCGATCGGTAGCCGTACACCCGGTAGTCCAGCACATCGTAGTCAAAGCCCCGGTTGGTGGAAATCCGTTGGAGCAGTTCGGTGATGTCGGATTCCGGATCGCTGGAGTTGTCGCCGATCGAGATCCGATCGTAGTCCCAGTTGCCCCCAACCTCGATATCATCGAACCGGAACGGGTCGGCGGACACCGAGGCGTAGATCAGTCCGTCGCCGTCGCGACCCACCACAAAAGATTCCCGATCGCCGCGGCCCCGGACCTCGTAGCGCCGGCCCCCCCGCACCAAGTTGTCTTCGCGGGGATCGACCGGGAACAAGACCCGGAGGCGGCCTTCGGTGTCATAGTTGAAAACCAGGAGGTAGCCGTCGTCGCGCGATTCGACCTGGACTTGGGCTCGCTCACCTTCGCGGAACTGACGGCTGTTGTTGATCCAGATTCGGATCGGAGGGGCCGCGGCATCGATTGAGGCCGAAGCCACCGGAATCGAATCGCCGCCGGTGAACAGCGCGCTGGCCAACCATAGAACGGGCATCATGAGGAACCTCCGCGCAACGACTCGTGGGGCTTGGACACAATGACAGCTACCCAGCATATCGAGTTTCGTGCCATCCCGATCGACGCGGCCAACCAACATGGCCACAACGACTTACAGTTTTCCAAACCGGACATTGCCCTGTCCTAGCCGGGTGACACCTGAACCCGCCAGGCGACACCCCTACCCCAATATCACGGTTTATCCGTTCCGGTGCCAATACATTCGCATTTCGGTGACCTTGTCCCCCTCGGACTCACAGAATAACGCCCCTCGGGCCTCCACCCATTCACCGGTTCGGCGGCGGCGAAAGACCACTTTGAACTCGGTCGAGAACCAGGGCCCCGCCGTATGCAGCTCACCGGTGGTGACCGTGATCTCGGATTGGTTGTACGGGACGTCAGCCCAGTAGCGGCGGATGGCGTCCCGGCCGGTGTGGGGCGGGGCAAACGGAGTCTCGATGAAGACGGCATTGTCGCTGAAGACTGAGAGGATCTTGTCCAAATCGGCCTTGGACCAGCCTTTGGCGAAGGTGTCGATCAGCTCGCGAGGGCTTGGTTGGGGTTCGGTCATGGTGAATATTAGCTCGGCACTCGGCGGCTCGGCACTCGGCACTCGGCTCTTGGGGGGACACAGCATGATTGAGAAGGGGCAGGTGGTTTTGATGTTGGGGGAGTCGGGGGGGGCGTTTACGGCGGCGTTTCGGGGGGTGACGGGGGGGCAGTTTCATTTCAAGCCGGCACCGGATCGGTGGTCGATTGCGGAGACGGCGGAGCATGTGACGGTGGCGGAGACGGGGTCGGGGAAGTTGATCCGGGGGAAGTTGGTTCGGGAGGCGACGGCGCCGGAGTTGTTGGCGCAGACGGTGGGGGCGGAGGAGCGGGTGGATGGGCGGCTGGCCAAGCGGGATCAGCCGTTTCCGGCCCCGGACTTTGTCCTGCCGACGGGACGGTGGACCACGCCGGAGGAGATGATCGCGGTGTTCGAAGAGAGCCGGCAGGCGACGATCGACTTCATCAAGACGACGGAGCACGACTTGACGACTTTCGCGGTGCCGCATCCGGCGCTCGGGCCGTTGAACGGGCTTCAGTGGGGGTACTTCCTGGTCCGGCACTGCGTGCGGCACATCGAACAAATCGACGAGGTCAAGGCCGCGGCGGGGTACCCGAAGTAAAGGTCTCGAAGAAGCCGAAGCCGGAGTCGGCGACCGTTGCGCCGAGCAGGCGGCCCCGGGCGATGAATTGGCCGCGCATTTGGAGAAACGAAAGCCGGGCGGCCCCGGTTCCGATCGGAGTGGTTTGGGTATTCCGAACCGTCACGTCGAGGCGGAGGGTGTCCGGCTCCCGGACGGCAATCAGGGAGAAGGCGCCCTCTCGATAATCGATCGAACTGAACCGGAGGATTTGCCGGACGCC